>JAPLHX010000132.1 GCA_026389415.1 Coprothermobacterota bacterium
CGAGTTCATCACCTGCAAGCGCGACAGCGGCCGGCTCAACAACTTCAACATCTCCGTCCTGGCCACGGACAAGTTCATGGACGCGCTCGAAAAGGACGAGGAGTACGACCTCTACAACCCGCGCTCCAAGCGCTCGGAGAAGCGCTACTCGGCGCGCAAGGTGTTCGAGCTCATAGTCGACTCGGCCTGGCGCAACGGCGAGCCCGGCGTCATATTCATCGACCGGATGAACGAGAAGAACCCGACGCCGGCGCTGGGGCAGATAGAGAGCACAAATCCATGCGTGGCCGGGGACACGCTAGTATACACCGGAAACGGCCTGGCTCCAGCGGAGACGCTGGCGGCCGAACCGCGGCCGAACACGGCGATGCTGCGGCGTTTGGCTTCCTCCACCAGGTCGAAGACCAGCAAAAAGTACCCGGCGTAGCCGAGCCGCTCGATCCAACCCAGCTCGAACTCCAGTCGTTCCCCGGCGCCGACGTCGCTTTCCAAGTAGCGGGAGGGGAATCGCTCGGCGCAGACGCGGCGCAACAAGGCGTTCTCTTGCTCGGTCGTGCGACCGGAGTGCGGCAAGCGCAGCGAGAAAGGCGGAAAGGAAAAGCGCAGGCGATCCGCCAGGGCACAGGCGTTGCGTAATAGTTCGGGCTTCCAGGCGAAGTCTTGGGCCATCTCCTGCGGCGAACGCAAGTGTCGGCGAGGGCAGGCTTTCTTGGCCCGATGCGGCTGTCCCAGGCGGGTGAGAGTGCGTACCGAGGACAAGATCTCGTGCAGCGGCTGGTCCTCCGGTTTCAGGTAATGCACGTCACCCCCCGCTACCAGCGGGATGTCGAGTGCTTCCGCCAGCAGCAGGAGATTGCGGCTCAAGCTGGTTTCACCCGGGTCGCCGCAGCCGTTTAGTTCCAAGTGCAGGCGGTCGCCGAACGATTCCCGCAGGGACGTCGTCAACGCGCGCGCTTCCAGCCAGTGTTCAGCCAACAGATACGGCGCCAGGATACTGTCGCGGTTTCCCAGTAGCAGGTGCAATCCCTCGGCACAGGATAGAATTTGGCCGAGCGAGACCTGCGGCGGGTGCAGGGGCGGGCGGTCCAAGTGAGCGGCGTTGATCAATCGAAGCAGGTTGGCGTAACCGGTTTCGTTCTCCACCAGGAGCAGCACGCCGGCGGGGAAGAGGTCCGGTTCATCGACGTAGGCGGACAGCTCTGTTCCCAGGATCGGGCGAATGCCGAAGGAGGGCGCCAAGCGGAAGAACTCCGCCGCACGGTAGAGGGCGTTGCTGTCGGTGAGCGCCAAGGTTGTCATTTGCAGCATCCGGGCTTGAGCCAGCAGAGACTCTGGCGTGCAGGCCGAGTCCAGCAGGCTTCCGTCGGAGTGAACGTGCAAGTGCACAAAATCCATTTCGGTTTCTCCTCGGCTCGAGGATAGCGCAAAATTGCATAATAAGTCAATAGGTACTGATAAATAAGAATATACAGAATAAAAATTATTTGGTTATAATAAGATGTGCATTCGCGGCAAGGACGATTCGCAGCACATTGTGCAGGGGAACGGAGATAGGAACTCCGTGGTTTACGCTGGCGAGTAAATCGAGCACAATGAGGGACGATGAAAGACGAAAGCGATCCCTCCGCCCTTTCCTGGGAGATCCGGATTCCTCTGGTCACCAATGGTTTGATGTTGCTGGACTTGACAAAGGTTCTCTTGCTGTCGTTCCTGCTGATGTTCAGCTTGTTGGCCATTGCCTTTGGAACCCAAGGGGAATGGGAGCCGCTGCTTTTCCTTCTGCCGATCTTCGGTCTGATCCTCGGCGGGATTTTTGTCCTGGGCTTGCTGATCATGCTGCTGCTTTTCGGCAATCGCTTTCACCTGCGCTTCACGCTGACGGAGGAGGGAGCGCTGATGGAGACTCTGGATCGGCGAGCCCGGATCGCAAACCGTTTGGGTGGGAGCAAAGGCTTGTTGGCTCGGTCGCAGGAAACCCAGGCCGTAGCCTGGTCCAGCGTGAACCGAATCGCGCTGCGATCCCGGTCGCGGACGATCTCGCTGTGCAATCGTTGGCGGAAGGTGATGGTGATCTACTGCACGGCGGACAATTTTGCAGCAGTGCAGCAGTTTCTTTCCTCTCGCAGGTTCCAGACGCCCGACAGCGGCCGCCGTCACGGTCGCAACCCGCTATGGAGCCGTTTGGCGCTGACGTTGTTGTTGCTGGCAAGCTGCTTGCCTTTGTTCGGACTGCCGTATCCTTTCGAACAGGATTTGCTGCTGCCCTTCCTTTTGCTTTGTTTTGCCCAGGCCACCATTTGGCTGGTTCGCTTGCTGGGTTGGGTGGTGATCGTCGCCTGCTTAGTCCAACTGGGCGCGCTACTGGTGCGTGGATTCACCTCTTACCGCTACGAATTGTTCAGCGCGGAAGGATCCTACACCGGCTTTGACTCGTTGGCGGATGGGGAAATCCTGCTGATTGGGCTGGCCTTCCTTGGGTTGGGGATCCTCTTGGCGGTCGCAGTGCAGGCGGTGAAAGGCAAGCTGCCTTCCATGCTGGAAGCGGATGAGCTGGGGCGGAACTAGTTTGCTTACCTCCCCCTATCGGAAATCGGATCTTGCGGTTCACTGCGCTTTCCAACGTGACCGTTCCGCCGTGCGGCCCGTGAGTTCGGAAAACCCTTAACTGCGCTGGATCAGATCTGGGTTTGCGGGGCGGAAGTCCCGGCGATAGTAGAGGATCCCGAGTTTCTGGAGCAACTCGCCGACGATGGGGTGGTCCGTTTTCGGCGTGGAAGCTGACTCGGGTACGGGTTAGGGCACGGGATTGGTGGGAATAATGGTGGCGCCCAGTGCGGTTTGAATCACTGCCCAGATCAGATGAGCGTCTTGCCAGGTCGGTACCCATTGGGCCAGCCAGCTCATGGGGGGGATCCAAGCTTCCCCCTTATCGAGACCCGCCGCAGTCGGGGCTTGCCAGTTCGGCACGCCCCATTCGTTAACGGCATAGGCATCGTCGGCTTCGGCTTTGAAGACGGGGAAGGTAGCAAGTTCGGTTGATGGGGTTTGGGTGGGAACCACGGGTCCTCCGGTGGGGGAGATAGTGGGTCCGATCGTTGGGCCCACCGTGGGTCCGACGCTGGGAGTTGGGGTAGGGGTGGGGCGCGCCGCGATCATTTGCTCGGCGGTTGCTTTTCCGGTCTTGGCGTTTTCCATCTCCGGTTTCAACGCTAAAGCTTGCTGGAAGTAGCTCAGAGCCAGTTCCAGGTTCCCTTTTTGCAGCGCATCGGATCCCAGGTTGGCGAACTCCACTGCCGGTAGATCCGTTTTCAGCAGACCTTCCGCTTGCGCCTTCAACGCTGGGTCATAGATTACTTGCAGCAGAGAAGCTTTGGCATTGGCCGGATCCATCAGCTCCAGTTGCTGCTTGCCCAGGTTCAAATAGTTTTCATCCAGACTGAATAGGATCCGTTTGTCACCCGGCAAGAGTTGCTGGGCGTCTTTTAGCTTGCTGATGGCTCCGGAGAAATTTCCAGCGACCTGCAGCGCTTGTGCTTCCCAGAATCGCCACTCCCCGGTGGCCTTTTTCAGTTTTCCCTGCAGTTCCGGACTGGTGGGAACGATTTGCAGCAAAGTCTGCACGGCGAGGATGGCTTGTTCGTATTTTCCAGCCAGGATTAACTGATCCACCAACAGAAGGTCATCCTGGGTAATGTCTTTTTTTGCCGGTGGCAAGCTTGGCACGGGTGATGAGGCGTATTCTCCCGGTCCAGTGCAGCTTGTAAGGATCACCGCCAGCAGCAAGATTCCCAGCATGGTTTTCCGCGTCATCATTTCCTCCGGTGCAATCTTGAACCTATATTATACTCCGATTCGTTCCATTTGCGGTGGCTGCGATCCCAATCATCTATCTTGTCACCCAAGCCGGCTCCGTTGAATCAAATAAAATGTTACCAAATTCCGCGGACCAAGGAGTCAGCCCCAAGAAAAGGGCATCCATATCCGCACCCAGACTTCAATGCTGCTGCAAAGGGCCAATCACAAGCGCAGTTCGCCACAGATTTTAAAAGGTCAACTGCGGCACTTCCCGGGTCTGGGGATTGCATTGGCAGGCACCCCTGCTCCCGCCGGTTGTAAATCCTGTCTTTCTGCGCTCAGGCTCTCCCCCGCGCAGGAGTCTTGCCCTGAAGGATCTCAACCACGGTCGGATCCACCAGCCCCATCCCCTGCAGGGAGATCTTACTCAAATTCAGGATCGACTCTTCCGCCGATCCGCCCAACACCCCGTCTTCGGCAGACAAACCATAGCCCGAAAGTGCCATGAATGCCGACCGCATCACGGTGTCCGCCCCGCTGACGATCTTTAGGGAGCAGCCCGGTTTGGCCCCGTCACAAATGATGCCGCACAGATCACCGATCACGTTATCGACGGCGAAGGTGATTTTTTCCATATCAATCCCGGCCTGTTGGTAGACCAGGGCGATGGCGGAGGCGATGCTGGCAGCGATTGCGCAGCCGCAAAGGACCGACAGCTCGCCGATGAAGCATTTGATGTAAGAGTTGATAGCATGGCTGATCGCGACACTTTCCTGGATCGTGGCCAGCCCGATTTTCTGGTCCATTCCCACAAGATAGGGGACCAACACCGTGAGGATGCCCTGGTTGCCGGAGCCGCCCGAGGTCATCACCGGCTCTGCCAGTCCCCCCATTCGGGCATCCACGGCGGAGGCGACCGCCAGCTTGACTCGGTAAAAGAGATCCTCCTGCATGATCCCCTTTTGCTGCATCTGCTGCAGTTGATATGCCGTCCGTTTGAGGGCGATGCCTTTCTGCGAGATGGCCAGGTTCATCTCGATCCCCCGCTGCAGATAGGCACGGGTGGTCTCGTCCAGCTTGGTCACTTCCTTTAGCACGTCGGCGACCTTCATCGTTTTCAACTGCTGATGGTAGCCCTTGGTTTTGGTACCGGCATGGGGGTGGGCGTGAAGGACCGAGACGCCGTTTTTCTCCAGGCAAGTGATCGTGGTGTGGCCTTCCGAGACCACGCAGTGAACCCTAATGCCCCCACCTTCCGCCCGGACCTCCACCGAGAAGCCTTCCCCTGTCTCCTGACAGCGGTAGCAGAGGATCCCCTTGTCGATCAGCTCCTGGGCTTTAGCCAGAACAGCCGGAGTGACCTCCGCCAGAATCTCCAGGCGGAGGGCGGACTTGGCGATCACCGCACCCAGCGCGGCAGCAATCAGGTTTCCCTTCTGCCCGCCGCTGTTGGGGATGGTCACCGCCGCTCCGTTCTTGAAGGTCCCGGCATCCACCACCAGTTCCATCCGTTCCAGGGGTGCTTCCAACTGTTCTGCAGCGACAGCGCAGGCGTAAGCGCAGGAGATCGGCTCCGTGCAGCCCATTGCTGGAAACACCTCGTTTTGTAGAATCTCCTTGAGCAAATCCATATTCTGCTCCTCCTTCCGCCAGAAAATCCATTCTGCGTTCGGGTGATGCTATCATCATACCGATTGAGGCATTGTCCGAAAAGAAGGAAGCAATTCGGGCGGAAAGGAACCGGGATGGGAGAAATCAATAAAATCGTACAATCTTCACCGGAATTGCTGATCTTCTTGGCCCTGGCCATCGGATATTCCGTGGGGAAAATCAAGATCAAGGGTTTTGGCCTGGGCACGACCGCCTCTGTCCTGCTGGCAGCGATGTTTCTGGGCCAAATCGGGATCACAGTGCCGGCAATTCTGAAGGATATCAGCTTTGCCCTCTTCGCCTTCTGTATCGGTTACCAAGTCGGGCCGCAGTTCTTTGGCTCCCTGCGGAAAGAAGGATTGCGCTACCTCTGGATATCCCTCTTGGTCGCACTGGTGGGCTTGGGGACGGCGATCCTCTTGGGTAAGGCCTTTCAATTCGATGCCGGGACCACCGCCGGGCTGTTCGCCGGTTCCATGACCCAGTCTGCCGTGATCGGGACCGCCCAGGGAGCAGTAGCGCATCTTCCTATTTCTGACGCGGCTAAGGCAATCCTGGACGGCAACATCGCCGTCGCCTACGCCATTACCTACATTTTCGGCACCATCGGCGTGATTTTCTTTTTCAAGCTGCTGCCGGGCATCCTCCGCATCAACCTGAAACAAGAAGCTAAGAAATTAGGAGAACAGATGGGGGGGATCTCGGAACTTTCCCAGAACCCGGCTTTGTTCTCCTGGTCCGCGGCCGTCGCCCTGCGAGCGTTCGAACTGACGAACCCCCGGCTCACCGGAAAACAGGTGAATGAAATTGAGGCGCTCTTTTCTACCCGGGTGGAGGTGGATAGCATCAAACGGGGATCAGCCACCATCGAACCCACCGCGGACACGGTGGTTGAAAGTGGCGACATCCTGGTGATCTCCGGGTTGGACAAAAGCCTGCTGAATGCCCCCGCTCTGATCGGACCGGAGGTGGATGTCAGCGAGGTGGCCGAAGTCGTCGGCGAATCGTTGAAAATCTGCGTGCTAAACCGTGCGTTCACGGGAAAGACCCTCGCTGATTGGGCCTCGAGCCCGGTGGGACATGGGCTGTTCCTACGCCGGATCACTCGCGGAGGGAGGGAATTACCCATCACGCCTGATACCGTGATCAACAAATGCGATGTGGTACACGTCCTCGGCATCAGAGACGATGTTGAACGGGTGGCGAAGATCCTGGGTTACCCCCAGCGGCCATCCGCCAGCACCGATCTGGTGATGGTCGGTGCTGGGTGCGCTCTGGGCACCCTGTTGGGGATGATTGTGATCTCCGCCGGCCGGCTGCCCCTGACCTTGGGCGTGGGCGGAGGAGTGCTCGTCGCCGGGTTGTTTTTCGGTTGGCTGCGCTCCGTACACCCCACGTTTGGCCAAATTCCGGACGCCGGGCAGTGGATTCTGACCGACCTCGGCCTGAATCTCTTCATCGCTTGCATCGGCCTGGCCGCGGGAAAACAGGCCGTCCAGGCGTTGCAGACCAACGGAGGAATCATCTTCCTGGCCGGGGTGATCCTGGCGCTGGTGCCTCTGATCGCGGGTGTGATCTTCGGCAAGTACGCTCTCAGAATGAACCCGATCCTTCTCCTGGGTGCTCTCACGGGCGCCCGGGTGATTCCCCCGGCCCTGACCGCCGTGGAGGAAGACGCCGGCAGTTCCTTGCCCACCTTAGGATTCGCGGCTCCCTTCGCTTTCGGCAACGTCTTCCTGACGATCATGGGCAGCCTGATCATCAACTTGATGTAAGAACCGCGAAACGAGAGGAGAGAGCGCTGATGAATGGAATCAACACTTCGATCTTTGACTTGTTCAAAATCGGCCCTGGTCCTTCCAGCTCACATACCATCGGTCCGATGAAGGCAGCCTGTCGGTTCCTACAGACGGCCCAGAACCTCCCCCAGGAGCAGGTCCGGCGCTGTGACCGGATCGAGGTTTTTCTGTTCGGTTCGCTCAGTGCCACCGGAAAAGGTCACGGGACCGACCGGGCGGTGCTGGCGGGACTGTTGGGTTGGAAGCCGGAAACCTGCGATTCGGAGGCCTTTGTCGCTCTATTTGCCCGACCCGATGATTCCTACGCGCTGAGGATTCGGGACGTGTCCATCCCCTTTATCCAGCAGAACGTCCACTTTGACCGGGTGCAACATTCCTATCCCTTCCAAAACACCCTCATTTTTCGATTGGTTGCCGGGCAGGAAGTGATGCTGGAAAAAGAGTACTACTCCATCGGTGGAGGGTTCGTCCTCTGCAAGGGGGAGAGTGAGCCACCTTCTTTACCACCCGCCTATCCGTACACCACCATGTCCGAACTGGTCGGCTTGATTGCCAAGGAGAAAATTAGCCTGGGTGAGCTAATCCTGCGTAATGAGGAGGCAATCCAGGGATGGGGGAGGAGCCGGATCGACAAGGGACTGGATGACATCATCTTTGCCATGCTGGAATCAGTGGAACGCGGTCTTCATGCGGAAGGAATCCTACCGGGCCCGATTGGACTCCCTCGAAAGGCGAACGCGCTCTGGAGGCAGCAACACCACCCCGAACATATCTCCGACCGCTTCCTGATGCTGGTGAGCGCCTACGCCATCGCCGCGGCAGAGGAAAACGCGTCGCACCATAAAGTGGTCACTGCCCCCACGTTGGGGTCGGCCGGGGTAATCCCCGGGGTGCTCTACCTGCTGAAGCATCACGATAAAATCCCGCAGGCAGAATTGAGAGAAGGGATGTTGGCTGCCGCCGCGGTCGGCTTCTTGATCAAGCACAATGCCAGCATCTCCGGAGCGGAAGTCGGCTGCCAGGGGGAGATCGGAGCCGCCTCGGCGATGGCCGCCGCGTTACTTTCCTATCTTCACAAGCACGAGACCAGGAGGGTGGCGAACGCCGCCACCATTGCACTGGAGCACCACTTGGGCCTCACCTGCGATCCGGTGGGGGGCTATGTGCAAATTCCCTGTATCGAACGCAACGCCGTGGGAGTGGTGCATTCCTATACCGCCTATATTTTGGCCACCGCCGACAACCCCCGGGAATCGAAGGTCCGCTTCGACCAGGTGGTGGAGGCGATGCTGGAAACGGGCCGGGACATGTCCACCAAATACAAGGAAACGTCGGAAGGCGGCCTGGCCGTCTGCGTTTCCATCTGCTGAATCCGGCGCGTAGACCGGACTTGCACGGAAAGAACGGGACGGAATCAGCCTAGACAACCCGCTGCTTACGACCTGTCCTAAACGGTTCCGCTACTGCACCGGTTGTGAGTACTCGCTGTCCAGCATCCAATAGATTTCTGCGCGGTCCGGAGCTTGATTGTGACTTGAGCACTGGTTTCAAGGACGACTCTCTTGGATGGCTGACCTGATGCCGACCAGGGCCGTGGCTTGTGATATTTGCCGGCCCTGATTAGGAACGGGAATTCAGATTCGTTCGCCCGTGATAGAAAGCAGCTTTTTATGAATCGCGTGCAAACTGGTGAAATGCAAGGAAAAGATTGAAATCAGGCTTCCTCAAAGGTTTCGCCAAAGGCCTCCTCCCAGTTTAGCAACTGCACCGAGAGATGGCTGTACAGATCCTGCGCTTGATCCCGCATAAGCGGCTCCAACCGTTCCTTCTCGGCCGGCCAGCGCGAGGTGTGGTGGATGAAAAAGCTGCCCTTGGACGACCGGTAGAGGAAACGTTTTTTGTCACGCCGCTCCAGAGCTGGGCCGCGGTAGATGAAAGCCCCTGTCACCCTGCGATTGGTTTTCCCTTCCCAACTTGTCCGATCGTGCGCAACAAGGGTAGCATTGTCCGTGCTGTAGCGTTTTCCCGCAATCACTTGTTCCATAGTTCCGTTTCGGATTATAGCAAA
>JAPLHX010000318.1 GCA_026389415.1 Coprothermobacterota bacterium
TTTTGCCAGGAGGGAGCGCTCCACCATATCTGCGAGTTGTGTGCTCTCCTTTTTCATCCATTCTTGGTAAGTTGGTACATCTGTGACCACTGCAATTCTTTCGCCCCTCTTGATTCCCATGTTTACCTGAAACATGTTCACAACACCGGTCTCAATTTTTCCCTTCTCGATCATTACTACTCCCCTCCTTTCAGCTTTTCACTAAAATTTATAGTTAAATCATCCAGGACGTCCGTTACAGTTTGGCTCCAGCCTCCTGCAGAATGCGAGTCATTTCCGGAACCAGGGCTTCGTCGAAAAGGAGGATTGGGCGCCGGGGTATCCCGCCGACATAGCCCAAAAGATCCAAGGCCTTCTTCAACCCGGCAATCCCCCAGCGGCTGGTGACGGCGACATTGGCGGCCAGGATTTGTAGTTGAAGGGTCCGGGCTGTCGGATAATCACCCTGTTGTACGGCCTGATAGATTTGCAGGCAAATCTCGGGCAGGACGTTGGCCAGGGCTAGGGTCGCGCCGTGACCTCCCAAGGCCAGGGTAGGGAAGAGGAAGCTCGCCGAGCCGGCGAATACGGAGAAATCTGATCGCACACCGGCAATCACCTCGGCGATTTGAACGATATTTCCACCAGAGTCCTTCAGGCCGGCGATATTAGGGTGTCTGGCCAGCCGCTTCACCAAGCCGGAGGAGAGGTTCAGCCCGGTGTTGGCCGGCATGTTGTAGAGAAACAGGGGAACGGGCGCGGCTTCCGCAATGTCCAGGAAATATTGCTCCAGCGCGGCCTCGTTCATGCTGCCCTTGTAGTAGTGCGGCGGCAGCACCAGCACTGCGTTCACCCCCAGGTCGGCAGCGCTCCGGTTTAAGCGGATGGTCTCGCGGGTGGATTCGGCGCTGGTGCCGGCGATCCCCCGTTTACCGGGGGTAGCGTTTTGGCGCACGAACTCGATAAGAACCAGCTTTTCGTCCGGCTCCAGCAAGGCGAATTCCCCGTTGGATCCCAACACCACGTAGCCAGCCAGATCGGTCCGGTTATAACGTTCCAGGTTCCGTCCCAATCCGAGCAGGTCAATGGCGCCATCCGGGTGGAAAGGAGTGGCCAAGGCGGGGAAGATCCCTTGAAAGGTCATTCTGGCAACCCATCAAACGCCGAGAGCGCAGGTTCTCTATCGACAGGGTTTCCCATTTCTTGCAACACCTCTGCCATCGCGATCACGGCTTGGCGGAGTTCCCTGGCTGTGACATTCCCCAGGTGTCCCAAGCGAAAGGCTTTGCCTTGCAGATGTGCCAATCCCCCAGCCACGATCACGCCCCGTTGGGCCAATGCTTTGCGGAAGGCGACATCCTCGATTCCGCGTAGATAGAGCAGGCAAGAGACCGTGGGCGCCGCTAGGTCTTCCTCGGCTAGTACCGTAAACCCCATCGAGCGCATGGCCGCGCGGAAGGCCCTGGCTTGCGCCCGATGGCGTGCGTAGCGGGCCGGGAGGCCTTCTGCGAAAATCCCTTCCAACCCCGTTTCGTACGCCACGATCAGGTTCACTGGTGGGGTGGCGAAGTATCGGGACGGGTTCTGCATCACCGGCAACCAATTCAATACATCGCCATAGTAAGCAGGCACGGTGGGCATGGCCTGTCGGGCGGCCATGGCCTGCTCGCCCATTGCCAGGACCAACAAACCCGGTGGCAGGCCGATCGCCTTTTGGCTACCGGTCAGCACCACGTCAAGGGTGGAGGCCGGGTTGCCGGATTCCCGGCTCATGCTTTCCTCTAGGGCAGCGCTGGCACAAACGCCATCCAGAATCACCAGCGCGCCGTGCTGCTTGATCAGGGGCACCAGCGTTTCCAAGTCGGCCTGAACACCGGTCGAGGTATCCACGTGCGTGATCGTGACAGCTCTGTAGCGGTTGCGGGATAGCATGGAAGCTACCTCTGAGGCAGCCACTTGCCTTCCCCATTCCGCCGTCAGGCAATCCACTAGGATCCCGTAGCACTGTGCGATCTGGGCGAAACGGTCGCCGAAGTACCCCTGGCTGAGCACCAGTATGCGAGCCCCCGCTTGTACGGTGTTTAGCAGGGACATCTCCATGGCCAATGTGCCACTTCCGGCCAGCACGAACACCTCGCCTTGGTGGCAAGCGAACAGCTCCCGCGTCCGCATCAGCGCATGACGGTAGATCTCCACGAAGCGCGGGTCGGTGTGGGAGAGGGTCTCTCGGGCCAACGCCGCCAAGACCTCCGGCTGTACCATCGTGGGCCCCGGGATCAAAAGCAATTCTCGTTCCGGCCTGGTTGCTCCTTTGGGAAAGAATCGCAACGATCATCGCACAAAATGGGAACTCGGGAGGGCGACACCGCAACAGCCCCCTCGGCTGATTCCGTAGCGCCGGCG
>JAPLHX010000103.1 GCA_026389415.1 Coprothermobacterota bacterium
CGCTTTTAAAGCTTCCGGAGAGCGGTAGAAGGGCTGGAACAGGAATGGCTTGATTTGCGGATCGATCCCCATGCCGAAATCGGCAATATCCAGGCAGACCATTTCATCCTCGGCCTGCAACCGGATCTCCACCTGTCCCCCCAGGGGACTGAACTTGATGGCGTTGGTCAGCAGGTTCTCCAACAGTCGCCGGACGGCGTTGCGATCGATCGACGAAAGCGGCAGCGATTCTCCTTGGAAACGAAGCTGCACGGACCGCGCGGACGCCACCGGTTCCAGTTCTCCGGCAATCTCTCGGGCCAGGTCCATCAGGTTGGCAGGTTGCTGCTCCAGTTTGAGCCCCATCCCGGCCGGTCGTTGGCTGTCTACCAAGTTTTCAATGATGAAGCGCAGCCGCATCATGTTGCGCCGCCAGACGTCGCTATAATCGCGGAAATGGGCGAACTGCTGTTCCTGGGGCAAAGACTCGATCATTTCCTGGATGGCTCCCATCACGTGCAAGGGGGTCTTCAGCTCGTGGGAGACAGCGAAGAGGAAGTCGGCGCGGGCTTTCTCCACGGCTTGCTCCAACTGCTTGCGCTCGGTGATGTCGGAGATGGTGCCGGTGATGCCGGTGAAATTACCCACCCGAAAGAGGGATCCGGTCAATTCGCCGTAGAATTCCGCACTATCCTTCCGCTTCATCTTCAGCTCTAGGTTCCGACAGGGGATGCCGCCCTCGATCGCGTCCGTGAACGCCGCAACCGCCGTATCGACGGACTCGGGGGACAGCAAGTCGCTGAACGGGAGGTCCAGCATCTCGTCCAGCTCGAATCCGAAGACCTTCGTAGCGGCGGGGGACAGGTAGGTGATCATCCCCCGGGTGTCGGTGATGAACACCACGTCGGAGGTCTGTTCGGCAATGGCCCGAAACCGTTCCTCTCCCTCCCGCAGTTCCTCCTCTGCCTGTAACTTGGCCCGGTGAGCTGCTTTCCGCTCCAGGGCGTTGCGCACGGCCGAGGGCAGCCGCATCAGGCTGGATTTCAAGAGATAATCTTGCGCGCCCTCTTTCATCACCCGGGCAGCAATCTCCTCCGATTGGCTTCCCGTGACTAGGATGAAAGGGACGCTCGGCGATTGCTGGTTGACGATGCGCAAGGCTTCCAGGGCGTTGAACGACGGCAGGGCGTAGTCGGCCAGGATCAGGTCGGGCTGGAAGTCCGTCAACGCCAGACGGAACTCCGGCTCCGTCTCCACCCGCAGCGCGACAAACCCGATGCCGGCTTGGCGCAGCTCGATCTCCGCTAGTTCCGCATCGGAGGGAACGTCCTCTAACATCAGGATCCGCAGTGTTTCGCCCATCGCTTTCTCCTTCGGCCCGATCCTTTGCAGCGCCGCTAGCGAGGCGGTTTGTTCAACAGCAGCCAGTACAGGCCCAGTTCGGAGATGGACTTCACGAAATTGTCGAAGTCCACCGGCTTGGTGATGTAACTGTTAGCGCCCAGGTGATAGCTTTCCACGATGTCCCGTTCCTCCTGGGAGGAGGTCAGCACCACCACCGGCACCAGCTTGGTGCGCTCGTCGGACTTGATCGCGCGCAGCACTTCCAAGCCGCTGACCTTGGGCAGCTTCAAATCCAAGAGTACCACTTTCGGCAGGGCTTCCACGTCCCGCTGCGTGAAGACTCCGTTGGCAAAGAGGAAATCCAGCGCTGCCGCCCCTTCCTCCACCACCTGGATCCGGTTGGCCAGCTTGTTTTCTTTTAAGGCCCGCAAGGTCAGCTCCACGTCGTTGGGATTGTCCTCCACCAGCAGGATCTCTACCGCGTTATACTGCTCCATTTCATTCTCCTTTCGGCAAGGTGAAGGCAAAGGTGGCGCCTGCGCCCACTGTTCCGTCCGCCTGGACCTTGCCGCCCAGGCGGTGGATTACGCGTTGCACGATCGCCAGCCCCACTCCGGTCCCTTCAAACTCCCGAGTGGAATGCAGGCGCTGGAAGACGCCGAACAGCTTGTCGGCGTAATGCATGTCGAAGCCGACGCCGTTGTCTTTGACCGAATAGCGATTCATGCCGTCTTCGGTCTGGCTGCCGATTTCGATCCGGGCCGGATCCCGGCCGCGGGTGAACTTGACGGCGTTGGAGAGCAGATTAAACCAGACCTGGCGCAGCATCGACGGGTCGCCCAAGGCCGGAGGGATCGAGTCCATCACCAGTTCCAGCGGTCGACCGGAATTGGCCGTGCGCAATTCTGCAAAAACCGAATGAGCCAGTTTTTCCATGTCCACCTTCGATTTTCGCAGTTCCTGCCGCCCCAGGCGAGCAAACGCCAATAAATCCGCGATTAATTGCCCCATCTGTTGCGTGCTCGATCGGATCACCTGCAGCAAACGCTCCTGTTCGCCATCCAGATGCCCGGCCGTGGTGGTCAAGAGCAGCCGGGAGAATCCGTCGATGGCCCGCAGGGGGGAGCGCAGGTCGTGCGACACGGAATAGGAAAAGGTCTCCAGCTCCTTGACCGCGTCTTCCAACTCTGCCGTCCGCTCTCTCACCCGCTGCTCCAGCTCGGCGTTCAGTTTCCGGATCACTTCCTCCGCTTGCCTATTTTCGGTGATGTCGTGAGCCACTGCGTACAGCAATTGCTCCTGGGGATCGGGGTGGATCGTCCAGGAAAGCCACCGGTAGGAGCCGTCTTTGCAGGCATAGCGGTTGGCAAAGCGCGTCAGCGCCTGCCCGGTGGACAACTGCTCCGTCGCTGCCAGCATGGCGGGTCGGTCTTCGGGGTGGACAAACTCCAGGAATGGCTTGGACAGGAGCTCGTCCCGCGAAAAGCCGAGCGTCGAGGCAAACGCCGGATTGAGCTGCTTGAAATAGCCGTCCAAACCGGCGATGCAAAGCGGGTCCAGCGACATGTTGAAGAACTGGTTGAACAGCCGTTGGGCGGCCAGCCGTTCCTGGCCGATCTGGACCTGTCGGCGGTAAACCTGGATTTGCTGCCGTCGCCAAAAGAAGCCGATGGCTCCGCCGGCGGCCAGGATCAAGGCGGCCACCAGTCCGAACAGCAGCCAACCGCTTTGACTGAGGGGGGCGAAGATTTCCGCGCGGTCCACCTTGGCCACGATGAACCAGGTGGAATCCGGAATGGGTCGCACCACGCCCAAGGCGGGGATGCCGCGATAGTCTATCCCTTCGAAGAACCCGGTTTGGCCGAGCACCGCTTTTGCGGCCAGCAGGGTGCCGTCTCCAATCGGGATCCGCAAGACGAGAGCTGTGCCCTGGCGGTGGCGGAGCTCGTTGAGGTAGACCACCGCCTCCCCTTCTTTTCTCACCAGCAAGGTTTCCCCCGAGGGACTGGGGGTGGGCCAGGACTGGATTAAGGGATAGAGGAATTTGTCGGGATCGATCCGGATCACCAGCACGGCCAAAGGGTCCTGCCCCGTCGCATTCAGCAACGGTCCCACCGAGTACAGCGGGATCACCAGGTCCA
>JAPLHX010000173.1 GCA_026389415.1 Coprothermobacterota bacterium
TTGAAATCGGCAGCTAGGCTTTACAACCCGCCGACCTGAAAGACAAATACAAGTTTTATTGGCAAATCTAACGACTTTGACAGAAATGTTGGAAAAGGGTTGTATTGTTGTCTTCTATCAAAACAGAATTCGTGTCCGCAATTTGCCGGTAGGTGGTTGAAAAGATCGAGGAAATAACGGGGAGCGTTTATCCCGGCGCTTTCGAATCGTCCCTATTCATTCCACCGAAAGCAAGAAAGAGTAGGTAACACCGGAACTGATTATCTTGATGCGGAACAAGCCGGAGGAAGCCATACTATCGGTTTGCAAGTATGGCGTGAGTATAGGACCTCTTGGAGTCTCGTATGATACATGTACTTGCGATTTCTTTATTGAGATAGCTACCTCCTAACCCTTGATCCCTTGGCCCTTGGGAATCCGTGAAGGAAGGCGGGGTCCACGGACCCTGCTGCGGAATGCAAGGAGTAAACAATTCTGTTATTCTGACCGCCTTTCTCTTGTCATTCCGACCGCCGCGAAGGGTCTGGCAGTTCATCTCTGAAGCGCCACGTTCAAGGCAAGATGTTTCGCTGCGCTCAACATGACAAGAGGGGAGCAACGGCAAGATTCCTTCGTCGCGGAGTTTACCCTTGAGCGAAGCGAAGGGCTCAGGATGACATCTCTCCTTGTCTCCCTGAGCCGCCTTTGCGAAGGGTCTGGCAGTTCGTCCTTTCATGCTAAAAGCCACAGGCAAGATTCCTTCGTCGCGGAGTTTACCCTCGAGCGAAGGGAAGGGCTCAGGATGACACCTCTCCTTGTCTCCCTGAGCCGCTTTTGCGAAGGGTCTGGCCGTTCGTCTCTGAAGCGCCACGTTCAAGGCAAGATGTTTCGCTGCGCTCAACATGACAAGAGGGGAGCAACGGCAAGATTCCTTCGTCGCGGAGTTTACCCTTGAGCGAAGCGAAGGGCTCAAGATGACGGGGGGTGCCAAATCTATCGGCGTTTTTGCTCCCAGAGCGCTAGCTAACTGACGCAGCAAGAGTTTTACGCCATCGTCTGGCTGTTGAACAAACACAACATCATGCTCGACAGCCATGATTTTCAAGTGATACTGGGCCGCATGGGCGGGCCAGGCAGAGTCACACGGTATCTGACTTTGGTTCGACGGTTGCGCGTGCTATCGCTACAATCGCGACTGGAGGTGCTGACATGAAGATAGAGATTCTAACCGCAGTCCTACACAAAGAGGAAGACCTATATGTCGCAGAATGTCCTGAGGTTGGAACAGTCAGTCAGGGCTATTCCGTCGAGGAAGCCGTCGCCAATCTCAAGGAGGCAACAGAGCTCTATCTAGAGGAATTCCCTCTGGTTCAAGTCACTCGACCGTTATTGACCACCTTTGAAGTAGCCGTCCATGCCTAACTTGCCTCGAGTGTCAGGACAAGAGGCCATTCGCACATTGGAGCGACTCGGCTTTGTCCAAGTCCGACAAAGAGGCAGTCACATCGTATTGAAAAGACAGACGCCCGAAGGTGAAGTTGGTTGCGTTGTACCATTGCACCGTGAATTGGCTGTTGGCACACTGCGCGGTATTCTGAAACAAGCTCGAGTTACGTTTGACGAGTTCGTAGAGAATTCATAATGATTTCATAGTGATTTGCACGCTGAACGTCAGATAACACACGCACGCCGGCAATGCCACGGTGAATCCGTCTGCCGGATAGCAGTTTCTAGGCTTCCTCCTGCAATTGGAGGAATCGCTGTTCCAGGTCGTAATTCAGTGTCTGACTGAATTGCGGAAACCAGTGATGCAGATAGGCCTGATCCACGTTGGGATTCTTGCGCAATAAAACCCGCAAATCCTCCAGATCGCGGGGACGGCCCGCTACCA
>JAPLHX010000301.1 GCA_026389415.1 Coprothermobacterota bacterium
GGAATGGCTCTTCGCTCTTGTTGATACTCTCGGCTAACATGAAACGGCAGGGCCGCCCCAATCGGAGTGAAGCTTCCCCCAGGCGGTTTTCTGCGGCCAGAAATGCGACGGAGCCGATATCGCTGACCAATAGATTTGCTCGCCGCACTGCGGCCAAGGGAACGGAAAAAGCTTCTCCGATGGCACTTTCCAGCAAACCCTCCTTCAATCCAACCCGCAAGTCCCGCAGAAAAAGCCGAACCAGGTACTTGGCAGCCAAGGGGCTCATTCGTTGCCAGACCTGCTGTAGAATCTCCATTTTTTGTCGTTTCGATTTTTTGCCGGTGACCCCAGCGATTCGCTGCAGGAATTCAGCAAGTTCTACTAATCGCATTGGAGGCGTGTGTGGGTGAAAGTGCTTCTGGTCCAAAAGAAATTGAATGGTGTCACCCAAGTCTCCAAACCGACGATAAACGGAGCCCCAATCCGCGGGGATCAAATCCGCATACGAATCGAGAATCAGACGCCAACCGACGGCCGGATTGGAAGAGGAACCCAGCGGCAGAAGCCGGCCGGAGAGGAAAAGAGCGGCAAGAGGAAGATCCACTGGATCTCGTTTCCGCAGATACCTGGCCGCAATGGCGATTTTCTCCAGAGTCTTGCTGGTTCGTGCAAGTGATTCCAGGGTTTGAGCCAATTCCTCCATTGGTTCATTATAAGAGAGAGCCGGATTTGTTCCGGCTCTCTTGCGCAGAATTGGAGTCAAGCCTAGGGAGAGTTGACTCCAGTGCACTTACAAGTGCATTTTAAAGCGATGTTGCGTTTTTGTCAATATGTTTTGCAAATTATTTCCGATTGAGCGAACTTCGATATAATGGAATTGACCGACTCCATAAGGAGGAATCCAGCTTTGACAATTGAAGAGTACGCCCAGGAATTGTTCGATGGGGGATGGAATTGTGCAGAATCAACCGTCGCTGCTTTGGCACATTTCTTGCGATTCGAGTCCGCCAACATTCCCCGGATGGCTACCGGTTTCGGCGGCGGAATGGGACGAAGCAAGAACCTCTGCGGAGCCGTTACCGGCGCTGTGATCGCTTTCGGTCTCCTGGCCGGACGGGATCAACCTTCTGACAGCAAGGATTTCTGCTACCAGGCCGTGGCGGAATTTCTAGCAGAATTTGTCCAGCGTTTTGGATCCACAAACTGTTTTGAGTTAACCGGTCTGGATTTCAACGATCCCCAAGGGCAGGAAATCTATCGCCAGCGGATCCATGCCGAACGTTGCACCCAATACGTTCGCTATGCCGTTCGTCGTGTGCTGGAGAAAGCCCGGGAAGCGGCATGAACGAGCTCGTTTCCTTGCTGCAACAACTCGTTGCCATTGACAGTTGCAATCCTCCCGGCCAGGAAGAAGAAATCTATCGCTTCATTCAAGTTTGGCTGGAAAGACACGGAATCGCTTCACAGCGGGTGGAATTTGCTCCGGGCCGGCCCTCACTATGGGCTGAAATCCGGGGAGAACGATCGGAGACGATCCTGCTTTCTGGTCACTTGGATACGGTTTCGATCGCTTCCGGCTGGGAGAATCCCCCATTACAGCCCCAGATCCGAAATGATCGGCTCTATGGATTGGGCTCTACCGATATGAAGGGCGGCCTGGCCCTGTTGTTGGAGGTTTTTCGACAGGCGGCTTTGCGGCCAAAACTACCTTACACCCTTCGCCTGCTTCTGTCTGCCGACGAGGAAGACCAATACCGCGGAGCGGCTGAGTTTGCGCGGAAAGGATTGACCGAAAACATAATCTTCGCCCTGGTGGCGGAAGCCACGGCAGGCAAGGTGGGGATCGGGGAACGCGGTGAATTCTGGTTGCGGGTGTTTTTTCACGGTCGGGAAGCGCACGGATCCACGCCGGAACAAGGGGTGAATGCGATTTTGGCCTGCGGGCGCTTCCTCTGTTTACTGGAAGAGAAGTTCCAGCGCGCCCCCCCGTCTCTAAGGTCGGGATCTTCCACCTGGAATGTGGGAAGGATCGAGGGCGGGCGTCAAGTCAACATTGTCGCCGAACAATGCTGGGCGGATCTCGATATCCGGCTTGAATTCGAAGAGGACAAGGAAAAAGTGATCCAACTGCTGGAATCCAGCGGTCAAAGCGTATGCGATCAGGCCCAGTTTCGCTGGGAAACAATCTCTTATCAGCGACCGATGCGGTCCGACCCCAAGGATCCGATGATCCAGCAGTTTGTCGATTCGGTTCGCACGGTAACGGGAAACGAGCCGAAGCTGGATCTTGTGACGTATTGCACAGACCTGCCTTCACTATTCCCCGCAAAAGCTCCCCCTTTTGTTCTCTACGGTCCGGGAGACATTCGACAGGCGCATCAGCCCAACGAGTACCTGGACTTGAAGTCCTTTAAAGAGTGTACGAAAGTCTTGGAGAACTTTCTCCTGTCCTAAAAATCAACCGGATCAAGCGGTCATGCCTGGAGGAACCAAAGTTACTGGTGGAGCTGAGGGGATTCGAACCCCCGACCCCCTCGGTGCAAGCGAGGTGCTCTCCCGCTGAGCTACAGCCCCTCTTCTGGAGTGAACTCCGCTTCAATCAGCATATTGATGGCGCGCTTTGGCACTGCAACGAAAGCCGGTCGATCCAGCTCCTTGTCGCCGCCCAGATTGTAGACAATGACGTTGGTTAAGGGGATGAACTCTCCAGGGCCGTTTAGCATATCCAGAACGCGCGTTCCAGGGTGAGCATAGATAGAGCCGACAATTTTGTACTGATTCGTCATCACGATGACTTTCTCTGTGGCTTTCTCCACATGGCGAGCGGGATCCGAGCTAATAATGCCTTTTCTCCGGTTTAGGATCATCGTCATCCTCCTGGGTTGTGATTGTAAGCCCTGATCCATGGAATAGCAAGTGAGTGGCGTTTGCGGATGGCTCCAAGACAACGTTAGACTATTGGGATGGCGCGACTGGTCCTGCCAAGCCTGACCCGATTGGTGATGAACACTGGGCTTCGCATGTTCTATCCCTTTCTACCGGTTTTTGCCAGAGAGTTGCAGGTTTCCCCGGCCAGTCTGGCGGATCTGATTTCCCTGAGAGGGTTTATGGGCTTCTTCAGTCCCCTGTTTGGCCCGCTGGCAGATCTCCTGGGACGCCGCATTCTGATGGTTGGCTCCATGCTTCTGTTTACCATCGGCTGTTTTGTGGTATGGCTCTGGCCAACCTACGTGACGATGGGTGCGACGCTCTGTTTGTTTGGACTGGCGAAGGTGCTATTCGATCCGGCTCTACAAGCTTACTTGGGCGACTCCGTCTCCTATCGCCGGCGTGGAATGGCCATCGCCATCACTGAATTCGCCTGGTCCGGAGGGCTGCTGGTCGGCGCTCCCATCGTAGCCTTGGTGATGAATTTGCAGGGATGGAACTGGCCATTTTTCTGGCTCGGCATCTTTGGTGCCGGCTTTACGTTGTTACTTTGGTGGCGTTTGCCACCCGGAAAAAAAACGACACATCTTGCAAAATACAGCGATGTCCGCTTTGCACTGCGGCAAAAAACGATCTGGGCCGCGGCAGCTTTCGGATTGTTGACGGTACTGGCCAACGAGATCCTGTTCATCGTTTTCGGAACCTGGATGGAAGAGAGCTTTCAACTTCCACTGACCGGCCTTGGTCTGACTGCCGGACTGATCGGCGGTAGCGAATTCTTGGCGGAACTCACCGCCGGATGGAGCACGGACCGCTTTGGCAAGCGGCCGATCATCGCCCTGGCCGGAATTCTGACGGTGGTCTGCTATGCGGGGGTAGGGTTCCTCTCCGGATCGTTGGCAGGTGCTTTGGTTGCGTTGGCTCTTTTATTCTTCTTCTTTGAATGGACGATCGTGGCTGCCATCCCTCTCTTCACCGAGATTGCACCTTCTTTCCGGGCGACTGTGCTGTCGATAATCGTCGCCACAAGCAGCCTGGGTAGGGCATTGGGAGCGATCATCGGCCCCAGAATCTATCTGTTGGGTGGTTTAAGAGCGAACGCGATCAGCGCGGCGATCCTGATGGCGGTGGCAGTAGTGATCCTGGGACTGTGGGTGCGAGAAGGGGAATAAGGTTGGGCCTTCTCCGCGGAAGAATAGCCCGCCCGTTGCACAACCTGGCGGAATTCGATTTGACGATGGGCGAGGTAGCGGTGGCGCACCCGGCAGTTGGGCTGTAAGAAACGAAACGGACGAAATCCGGTTTCTTGGCGTTGAAACGATTGCTACAATAATAGAAAAGCGTTGCCGCTGGGTTAAGGAGGATTTGCAGGTGCAGGCGATCCAGTCACCAGGGACGCCTGACTTGCACCGTTAGGCGGTTTGCGCCAGGATTCCAGGCGTGGAAATCACTAAGGAGCCTGCCTGTAAGCGTGGCCCCCCTTCCAGATAAGGAGATTGAGTTGCGAGACCGAATGCAAGAAGCTATCAAACGCAGCAAAGCCGACTACAGCGAGATTCGGATCGAAGAGAAAGAGTCCACCCGCATTGCCTACCAGGGCAAGGACCTGGAAAACGCCGGCACCGTGCTCGACAAGGGCGGAATCGTGCGCGTCCTGGTCCGCTCCAAAGGCTGGGGTGTGGCCACCTTCAACAACCTGGATGACCTGGCCACACGAGTAGACCAAGCCTATCAGTGCGCCCAGGTGGCCTCCAGCCCGGAGCCGATCGAAATGGCCGAAGTGGAGCCGGTGGAAAAAGCGATCACGGTGAAAATGAAACTCGATTTCCGCAATGTCTCCCTGGCCGAGAAGAAAGCCTTGGCCGAGCGCCAGAACGACATCCTTCGCGGTTACAGTGACAAAATCATCGACACCTTCTCCCTTTATGTCGATAGTTTCAGCCGCGTCACCTTTGCCAACTCGCAAGGGACATTCATCGAAGCCGAACGCCCCAGCGTGGCGCTTGCCGCCGTCGCCATCGCCCGGGACGGGGATAATGTCCAGCAGGCTCACAAGACGGATGCGGCCCCGGCCGGTTTTGAGTACGTGCTGGAAAAAGAGGAGCTGGCAAAGCAAGCCGCCCGTCGCGCGGTTGAACTACTGGGCGCCAAACGGGTCATGGGTGGGCAATACCCGGTGGTCTTAGACCCCCTGCTGGCCAGTGTGTTCATCCACGAGGCGTTCGGGCATCTTTCGGAATCGGATTTCGTTTATGAAAATCCCAAAGCGCGGGAGATGATGGTGCTGGGCCGCCAATTCGGCAAGGAACTCCTCAACGTCTACGACGACGGCTCCATTGAAGGCCTGCGCGGCACTACCCTCTACGACGATGAGGGTACCCCTGGCCGCCGCAACGACCTGATCAAGGACGGCATCCTGGTCGGGCGCCTTCACTCCCGCGAGACCGCCGCCAAAATGGGGGAGAGGCCCACCGGCAACGCCCGAGCCGTGAACTACCGCTTCGCTCCCATCGTCCGGATGACCAACACCGCCATCCAAAACGGCGACAGCTCTTTTGCGGACATGATCAGAGACATCGAACTGGGCATTTACGCCTGCGACGCCTACGGTGGCGAAACCCAACTGGAAAACTTCTCCTTCAGTTCCGGTTATGCCTACATGATCCGCCACGGTCAGATCGCGGAGATGGTCAAAGACGTGATCCTGGCCGGTAATCTGTTCATGACCCTGGCAAACATTGATCTCATTGGCAACGACTTTCGCTGGATTTCCGGCGCGGGCGGCTGCGGTAAGGCCAACCAAGCTAACCTGCCGATCGACTGTGGAGCGCCACATATCCGCATCCAGAACGTCGTCATCGGCGGGGAATCATAGGAGGAACCGATGGACATCCTGAACCAACTCAAAACCCAGGCCGAGCAGGTCGAAGTGCTCCGCCTGCAAAATGAGCAGACCTCCGTCAAGTTTGAGGCCAACAAACTGAAGACCAGCACCGTCGCCGAAACGCGCGGTACTGCCGTGCGTGTAATCCGCCAGGGCAAACTCGGCTTTGCCGCTTCGTCCGATGATACGGCCCTGGATAAACTGGCCGCCAACGTTCTCGAATCCGCTTGCTATGGTGACGAAGTGCCGCTGCGCTTCCCAGACCCGGGGCCTTTCGCGCCGGTCCGCATCTTTGACCGGACTGTGGCGGATCTCCCGATCGCGCGCCTGGTCGAGATCGGCGAAGAAATCCTCGACCTGATCCTGCCCGTCGAGCCGGAAGCCCGCTGTAATATTTCCCTGACGCGAAGCGTCCAATCGGTCAGAATTCGCAACCAAACCGGACTGGACATATCCTACCAGCGTTCGCCGTTTTCGATCGGCTTCGAAATCGACCGCATTGTGGGCGACGACGTGCTGATCCTATACAACATGTTCGGCACCACCGTCTGGGACGATGATTACCTGGCCTTTGCCCGCAGCCTGGTTGAAAAACTGAAACTGGCGCGCCGGATCGTCCCCATCAAGGGCGGCAATATGCCGGTGCTGTTCTCCCCGGTGGGGACGCTGGCGCTGGCCATTCCGCTCAACGAGGGCTTAAACGGCAAGAATGTCTACAAAGGCACTTCGCCGCTGATCGGCAAGCTCGGCGAAAAACTGTTCGACCAGAAAATCGGTATCACCGATGACGGCACGATCGACGGCAAGTTCGCCTCCGCCCCCTGTGACGACGAGGGGGTGCCCCACCGCCGCAATGTGCTGGTGGAGGACGGCCGGCTCAAAAGCTTCCTCTACGACCTGAAAACGGCGGCCCTGTTCGGGGTCGAGACCACCGGCAACGCCTCGCGCGGTCTGTTTAACCCGCCCGAACCTTCCCCCACCAATTTCATGCTCCAACCGGGCCAGACTCCGCTTAAAGCCATCATCGCCCGGATTGACCAGGGCATCCTGGTCGAAGACCTGCTCGGCATCGGACAGGGCAACGTGATCTCCGGGGCATTCTCCAACCCGCTCAGCTTGGCCTTCAAGATTGAGCGGGGTGAAATCGTCGGGCGGGTGAAAGACGTTTCGATTGCGGGTAACGTCTACGAGTTGCTCCGGAATGTCGCCGCGGTCAGCCAGGAAGCGCAGTGGGTCTACAGCACGTTCTATGCCCCCTATCTGCTCCTGCCCGAGATGAACGTGGTCGCCAAAGGGTAGAGACAGGGCAATCCCTACGACAACGCCTTGGTAGAGAGCTTCTTCAAGACTCTCAAGCAGGAAGAGGTGTACCTGACGGAATACCAAACGATTCACGACGTGCGAGACCGGCTTCCCCTTTTTATCGAGGAGGTCTACAATCGGAAACGACTCCACTCTTCGTTGGGGTATCTCCCACCGAGTGAGTTCGAATCTACTGGAACCTGGAACACAATGCTTGTCGGGAGGGGTGCACTCTCCTAACCCAAATTGGCCAGTCCTAGGGGCGCAGTCCAATTTGTTAATAACCTCCCCCTAGGAGATCGGAGGATATGTCATGTCGCTTAGTGGTCGTCTGGAAGGTAAGGTGTGCATTGTTACAGGCGCTTCCTCGGGAATTGGGAGTGGCATAGCTGAGTTGTTTGCCCGGGAATGCGGCTCTGTCATCATTGCTGATATTCAGGAGCAGAGAGGGCAAGAGGTCGCGCAGTCCATAGCCGGCGAACAGGGAGTGGCATCTTTTTTCAGGCTTGATGTCTCCGACGAGGCATCCTGGCAAGAGATCATCGAGTATACCCTGAAAACATATGGCAGAATTGATGTTCTCGTAAACAACGCCGGCATTGGCTTCGTGAAGCCAATCTTGGAAACGACCATTGCCGAATGGCGCAGGGTCATGAAGATCAATATGGAGGGTGTGTTTCTCGGGGTAAGAGCGGCAGTTCCGGCCATGAGGAGGAATGCCGGCCGCGGTGGCTCAATCATCAATGTATCGTCGAATATAGTTATGGTTCCAAGCGCCACCCAAGGCGCCTATTGTGCGAGCAAGAGTGCAGTCGGAGCTTTTTCGAAAGTTGCAGCGATTGAATTCGCTCAGGATCACATCAGGGTCAACACGGTCTATCCCGGGTTCGTGGAGACTGCGATTCTTGATG
>JAPLHX010000216.1 GCA_026389415.1 Coprothermobacterota bacterium
GATTTCGTTCTCGTTGGCGAGAGAAAAAAAGGAGGTGATGGCTCCATTTAAACGGATGGCTGTTCCCATTTGATCTAAAACCATCATCCCCAGGGGAGACTGGTCTAGGATGGAGGATAAAAAACTCTGTGATGCCTCCAGAGCTTGACGTTGCTTCACCTGATCGGAGATATCCAGCAAGATTCCAGAGAGTGAAATGGGTTCTTTCGAGCGAGTGAATACTCCACGCACCCATCGTGGGCGACGACTGGCACCAAAAATACAGAACTCCAGTTCCAACGGGCTGCCTCCCTCGCGGGCGTATTGTCTCAGGGTGGTTTCGATATGTCTGCGCTCCGTTGGGTGCAGATATTCCAGCCATGAGTCGTTCCCGATCAGCCGTGAGGGTTCCAAATCGAGCAACCGTTCCATCCCGGGGGAGATATACCAGGGATAAAGCATCTCATTCAATCCGATCAAAACTAAATTAGTGCGCGGTAATATGGTCTCCACTAAGTACCCAAGCTGAGAAAAACTACTCTCGGTCTCCTGACGTTCCAGTTCGAGAGCAATTTCTCGAGCGGCCTGTTCGTAGAAACTGAGGGCTTCCTGATCGAAGGGAATCCGCGGGGCCTGACGTTGTTCCCCCAGTACTAGCAGGCCGGATACTCTCTGGTTTCCTTGCAAGGGGAAAATGGCCAATGCGCTCAGTTGCGCGCCAAAATCGGCCGTGATCTGGTCAAAGGTGGGCTCGTTAGACTGATCGCGCAGCAGTACCTGAACTCTCCGCTCGGTGATCGCTTTCCAATAAAGGTTCTGGGGATTCTGCAGGTATTCCGAGTTAATGAGAGGCGTCCATTGAGTCTGGCGAAGGGGTTGTGCAGCCTTGATAGATAATCGTTCAGGAGAAGTGATCAGTAGGATACGACAGAATGTGGTAGGAGCTTCGTGCAAGATCAGAAACGCAAGACGGTTGAGGCTTTCGCTTGTCGGGTGTTGTCCTTCTAATGCCCGGGCAATTTTCTCAGACCTCACCTCGGTTTCCGTCCCTCCTTTTTCTATCAAACCTGTCACGGTCTTGACGATGAATTGACGATAATTTGACGATCTTGGATTGCTCTATTTGGTCTTTTCCAAACCAGTGATCAACCAAGGACCCTGGTCCCACAGACGACTCGCCTCAATCCGCCAAACTCCCTTGTCTTGCACAATCAATGCAACGGGTAAAGTTTTAGATTTCGGGTCCATTTGCTGAGCTCCCTCGTAATAGGCCACTAATTTCCGATCCGGACCCAATACCGTTAACCCCGATCCTGCTGTCACCAATTCATAGCTGTTACCTTGTGTTAGACCGAGCAGGTCAAAGGTGAAATAAAAGGAGGCCTGCAAGGGAGCGAGAGCCCATTTGTCTCCTGCCAAATCAGGAAACCCATTGGTGGAGGTTGTCGTAAGGAGATCCTCAATTTGGGAACGGGTGTAGTTGACCCAATTGCCTTGATGATAAATATGAAATCCACCGCTAGTCCCGGAAGAACAGGCAGCAAGGAAGATTCCAGACAGGACCAGCAATGCAAGGCCGAGCCGTTTCATGACTCCCTTTATACCGTAGGAGTTTCGGTCGGTCAAGGAAATTGATTTCACCTGGTCAAATCCTGACTGAAATAGTAAGATTCTTGTATGAAGATATCCGCTCGTGGCGAATATGGTTTGAGAGCAATGGTCTTTCTAGCATCCCGCCAAGGTGATGGGTTGTTTTCAATGCAGCAAATCGGGAGCAATGGCATTGTGCCGCTACCGTTTTTGGCACAGATCCTGGTTGACTTGCGCCGGGCCAATTTGATTGAAAGCGTAAGGGGAAGTAAGGGCGGATACCGCCTTTGCCGTCCTTCCCAACAAATCCGGGTGCGGGAAGTAATAGAGGCTTTGGCAGAGCGCTTGGACCTAGTGAACTGCCTGGGAACAGAAACCTGTGCTTTAAGCCTTTCCTGCCCCACACGTCCCTTTTGGCGGCGGGTGCAACAATCACTGAAAGAGGTAATGGATCATACAACATTGGCTGATCTCACTGCCGGCAAAGGAGATACTCCGTGAACCGAGTTTTCCTCGATCATGCAGCAACCACTCCCGTACATCCAAAGGTATTGGAAACGATGATTCCCTATTTCTCCCAGAAATTCGGGAATGCTTCTTCGCTGCACTCCTTCGGTCAGGAAGCCTATCAAGCGGTCGAGAAGGCTCGAGAGTCTTTGGCTCGATTGCTGAATGCGGATTCCCGTGAAATCCTATTCACCGGCTCCGGTACGGAAGCGGATAACCTTGCGCTCCGCGGTGTTGCTGCCAAGATGAAAGCGCGCGGGAATCATATCATCACTAGCGCGATCGAACACCATGCGATTGGTCATACCACAGCGTATCTGGAGAAACTGGGCTTCCAACTCACCTATTTGCCGGTAAATCAATACGGGCAAGTTGATCCGGAGAATCTACGACAAACTATCACCGAGAACACAATCCTGGTATCAATCATGCACGCCAACAACGAAGTGGGGACGATCCAACCGATCGCAGAATGTTCCTCCATTGCTCATGAGCGTGGGGTACTGTTCCACACTGATGCAGTACAAACCGTGGGCAACATCGCCGTGGATGTAAAGAGTCTCGGTGTGGATCTGCTCTCCTTGTCGGCCCATAAATTCTACGGACCAAAGGGTGTGGGCGCGCTCTATCTGCGCAAAGGCGTTCCATTGGAACCGTTGATCTTGGGGGGTAGCCAAGAGCGAGGGATCCGCGCCGGAACCACCAATGTGGCAGGCATCGTCGGTTTGGGTAGGGCAGCCGAGATCGCCTTGGCCGAATTGCCCCAGAGAGTGCAACACAATCACGCATTGCGTGAGCAATTGATTGATCGATTGGAAAGAAATCTATCCGATTTCCAATTGACCGGACATCGTAGCGAACGCTTACCTGGTTCTGTTTCGATTTGCGTGCAGTACATTGAAGGAGAATCGATGTTGCTCTATTTAGACCAGGAAGGTTTTGCCTGCTCCTCCGGTTCCGCTTGTACCTCCGGCAGTCTGGAGCCTTCCCATGTATTATTGGCAATGGGTATCGAACCGGGGTTGGCCCAAGGATCTCTTCGCATTAGTCTGGGTCATGATAATTCGGTAGAAAATGTAAACGATTTCTGCCGGGCATTACTGGTTGTAGTAGAACGATTGCGGGCGATGTCTCCCTTTAAAAAAAAGGGGGGTTTTTAGATTTGGTTCCCTTAGAAATGCTCCATCCAAAAGCTGCCACAAGGAAGCGATATAATCGGAGAAGGAAGATAGTATGAGAGATAATCTATGGGACCGCTTCACTGAAGGCGGGCAAAAAGTAATTACGCTGGCCATGGAGGAAGCCCATCGCCTTGGTCATAACTATTTGGGCACGGAGCATGTTCTTCTAGGAATCTTGCGAGAAGGAAATAACCTTGCGGTACAAGCTTTGGAACGGATGAATATCCCTCCAACTGAACTGAAGGCTCGTGTGGAAGAAATCTTGGCCGGATCGCATCAGGTGGAGTCATTCTATGTAGGCGGGCAGATTGCCCTTACCCCTCGTGCCAAACGAGTTTTGGAGTTGGCCTACAGCGAATCCAAGGAACTGAATCACCCCTATGTAGGCACCGAGCATTTGCTGCTGGGATTGCTACGCGAGGGGGAGGGAGTAGCCGCCAGAGCCTTGGAGGAATTCGGTGTCGATTTACCGAAAACTCGCACTGCCGTTGTTGCTTTAGTCTCTCCCGAACCGAAGGAAAAGACGAAAAAAAGTATTACGCCCACCTTGGATCAATTCAGTCGCGATTTAACCCAATTAGCACGCGATGGCAAGTTGGATCCTGTCATTGGACGAGAGATGGAAATCAAAAGAGTAATCCGCATTCTTTGTCGAAGGACGAAAAACAACCCCGCCCTGATCGGTGAACCGGGTGTCGGCAAAACTGCAATCGTAGAAGGTTTAGCCCAGAGAATCGTTGCGGGAAATGTTCCGGAACCCTTGCGCAATAAGCGAGTTTTGGCTTTGGATCTGGCGTCGATAGTTGCCGGCACCAAGTATCGCGGGGAGTTTGAAGAGCGAATGCGCCGGATTTTGATGGAACTACGCAAGGCGCAGGGCGAGGTGATCTTGTTCGTGGATGAGGTACATAATCTGGTTCATGCCGGGGCAGCAGAGGGAGCGATTGATGCCGCCTCCATGTTTAAGCCGGCCCTGGCTCGAGGCGAATTGCAGTGTATTGGCGCCACGACATTGAACGAGTACCGCAAATACGTAGAGAAGGACGCCGCCCTGGAGCGAAGATTCCAAACGGTTATCGTGGAAGAGCCCACATTGGAGGAAACCAAACAGATCTTGCTTGGTTTGCGTCCACGTTACGAGGATCACCACAAGGTTGCCATCAGTGCCGGGGCGATCGAGGCCTCTGCGGAACTCTCGGAAAAATTCATTAGCGGCCGTTTCTTGCCGGATAAAGCCATCGACTTGATGGATGAGGCTGCCGCCAAAGTTCGTTTGGGGGAAGGGGTCAGCACTGACCAGGTGACAAGTGACGACATCGCCCAAGTCGTGTCCTCCTGGACCGGAATTCCCGCAAGTCGTTTGGGTCAAACAGAGGCAGAGAAGCTACTACACATTGAGGACGCCATCCACGAAAGAATCGTTGATCAAGCGGATGCTGTCCGCTCCATTGCCGAAGCGTTACGGCGTTCTCGCGCCGGCCTCAAAGATCGCCGCCGTCCGATTGGATCCTTCATCTTTCTCGGACCTACCGGTGTCGGAAAGACAGAGCTTGCGCGTGCGCTGGCGGAATTCCTTTTTGGCAACGAAGAAGCCTTGGTCAAGTTAGATATGTCGGAATACATGGAGAAGCATACGGTTTCTCGCATGGTAGGAGCGCCCCCTGGTTATGTGGGGTACGACGAAGGAGGCCAGCTCTCGGAGATGGTTCGCCGCCGTCCCTACTCTGTAGTCCTGTTTGATGAGATTGAAAAAGCCCATCCCGAGGTCTTCAACATTTTGCTGCAAATCATGGAGGATGGGCGCCTCACCGACGCTCAAGGCCGAAAAATAGACTTTCGGCATACCATCATTATCATGACTTCCAATTTGGGTACAGCACTGTCCATGACGAAACCTTTGGGGATTCGCTTGGACGGTGGGGATCTGCCAAATTTCGAAGATATCAAGAAGTACTTGTTGGAAGAGTTAAAACGCACATTCCGTCCGGAGTTCATCAATCGAGTCGACGAGATCATCGTCTTCCGTCCGCTGGAACAAGAGCATATCCGCCAAATCGTGGATCTACTGGTGAAAGGAATTCGCCAGGAGATCAACAGCCAAGGGCTGAGCATCCAACTCTCTCATTCCGCCCGCAATCTCTTGGCCAAAGAAGGTTATGACCCAGCTTACGGTGCGCGTCAACTGCGAAGGATAATCCAACGCTTGGTGGAGAATCCCCTCTCCGAAAAAATACTGGAGGGGGAGTTTCAATCCGGCGATACAATTTTAGTGGATGCCGAAGACTCGGAGATCGTTTTCCATTGTTTAAGGGAGGCTGTCCCCGCTGTATAATCCACACAAACGCTCCTGGCTCGTCATCGTCCTTATTGCCGGCTTACTTGGGTCAGGATGGATCGTTGTTTCCGCCAACGAGGGCGCCAGAGAACCCACAAGTACAACGAGGCCGATGGTGTCAAACACGCCTACTGCCACCCCCACGCCTACTGCCACCCCCACGCCTACTGCCACCCCCACGCCTACTGCCACCCCCACGCCTACTGCCACCCCCACGCCTACTGCCACCCCCACGCCTACT
>JAPLHX010000052.1 GCA_026389415.1 Coprothermobacterota bacterium
CTGGGTCTCTTCAGGGACGTTGTTCAATTGTCAACTAACTTTCGATGATCTGCATCAGTGATGATCTGCATCAGTGCGGGATTTTTTCGCACCAGAAGATTTCCTCGCTCAGCGGCTTCACTCACTCCCGATCGGGTCATATGTAAGAACGGGGACAGAAAAGGGGACGGGGAGGGCAGTGGCGAGTTGCGAGTATCGAACTAAAGACAAGATTCCTTCACTTTGCTCGAGGACAGGCCTTCGCTGCGCTCAGGATGACAAAATAGGGACAGTGGCGAGTTTCGAGTGTCGAGGGGGAACTTTCAGGGACGTTGTTCAATTGTCAACTAACTCGTCATGATGCCCTTCGAACACTCACCCCTTCTCACCCTAGCAACCAGGTCATCTTCGCATGAGGTCCCGCTGGATCGCATCGTCACGGAAGGTTTCCCTTTCTTCTCCACTGGCTACCAACCGCTCGCTTGAACAAAGATGCCCAGTATGCTCAGCTTGGCGGATCATGGCCTGCGATCAATCACCGGGCAGTGTCCCCGATTCATCATCATCCGAATAACGTCCCAGACACTCTATGGGAAGACGCCAAATATAAGGACCTGACCTGACCCTATCTTTCTCTTGCGGTTGGTGATGGCCAAGATCGTTCCGCCCTTCAGGCAATTCAGTTTCCTACTAGGTGAACAGAGGCAATGAAGCTGTGATCAACGAAGGATGATTCTGCTGGAGCCAATGGTGGATCCCTCGACCGAAGTTCTCCGCCTCCACAATGAGCTCAAAAGCGTCCCGCTCGGAGATGAGCCCAGCGCGGCTGTATTCTACGGTGTTCCGTAGTCGCCGGCATTGGTTGAAGTATGAAATCATTGCGCTAAATTCCTGTGGCAGCAATTCCTGCGCCGCCATCAGAGCCACCCAGTGGTTGCCCCCGCCCGACGCTGTCCGGTATCCCGAAGCGGCAAGCGTGATCTTGGTGAGAAGCAGAGCGGAGTTATAGGCGATGGCGAAACGACGGTCCGCTGAAATGGACACACTTCTCGCGTCGCGCAGGTCACGGTGGACTGCCTGCCACAAGTCGGCGATCTCTTGCGGACTGGTACGATGTGCCCGCAAAGAGCCGTCAGCTAAGAACTCGTCGCAAGGCATGCTCATCACCAACCAGGAAGATCTTCGGAGCACCTACGATTTCCAGTAGGAAATGGTTTTGTTCCTGCCATTTTTTCTGCAACTCTTCGAGTGGGAAGACCACCGCGTTGACCTCTCTCCGCAAACGGAGCTGTACCTCCTCCAACATGGGGGACAGTTGCTTCAGTGAGAGATCGGTGACCAAGAATAGGTCGATGTCGCTCTCGGGTTGCTCCTCCCTCCGTGCCATGGAACCGAACAAGAAAGCAAGTTGCATTCCAGGAATGGAAGCGAATCGCCGACGCAGGACATCGCCAAAGGCGATTGTCTTGATGAAAAGGTTGGCAAAGTCACGAAATGCTGGATGGTCTGGGCGGGCTTGGTAGTACGAACGATTCCCCTTCTTGCGACACCGGATTAATCCTACTTCACTCAGCCGAGTCAGTTCGCGCTGGACCGAGTGCAAGGAAGAGCCTGTTCGCTGCACCAGCTCGCTCTGATAGTAGTTCCCCTTTTCTTCCATCAGGAAAACAGTCAACAGACGGACCAGGGCGGAAGAGGCAAAAAGGCGAGAGACAGACCGCTTATCACTCACATTTTGAGTGGTTTCACTCCCTTTTTTAGTTGTTTCAGTTCCCATCTCTCATCCCTTCAACGTTTGATGCCAATATCATAGCACAGGATTTGATCGGTACTTTTCTTCAGATGCCTGGAGAGATGGGGTCTAGGGGGAACTTTCAGGGACGTTGTTCAATTGTCAACTAATTCTCGATGATCCTCATCAATGCGGGATTTTTTCGGACTAAAAGATTACCCCGTTCAGCGGCTCCACTCACTCTCGATCGGGTCATATGTAAGAACGGGGACAGAAAAGGGGACAGGGAAGGGAGTGTCGAGTTGCGAGTGACGAATCAACAAAAGATAGTTTCGAATTTCGAGTTGCGAGTTTCGAATTACCAGATAAGAGCAAAAGCATGCGTTGATGGGTGGGTTACCCGGATTTCAAATCCTCCGGGGATATCCGAACATCCGCGATCGGTCTTCACCGAGTGGGCCATTTTCGACCGGCGAAAGTGGGACAAATTCAACCGGCGTTGACACGGAAGTGGGGGGGAACGAGGGACAGACAGCAGGTATGCCGTATTGCAGCGAAGACGTAGCACTCATCGCTACTCCTAGGATGGACGCCACGCCAGGTGATGAGAGGCCGATCGCCAGGAACGAAAACTCTGGTTAGACGAGGGAAGGATCACTTGCAAAGAAAGGGATGTAAGGAAGGAAAGAAAGACTAGCGAACCAGCTTCAGTGCAATCAAATCCTCGATCTGCCACCCGATGTCTTTGAGGATCCCCTTGAGCGTCTTCTCTGGGAAAGTCTTGCCGGGGTGATAATGGAGGATGACCCGTCTCCTCGTAGCAGGATGATAGTACAGAAGAATGGAATCGCTATGCTGAGAATCTAAGACCCAACCGTCTTTTCTGAGAACTCGTTGAAGCTCCTCTATTTTGATGCCCCGAATCTGCTCCCAGATGTGACGGGGGTATTTCATTGGATGGCGATGGTAAACTCTTCGCTATACGGGTGTGATAGCCCATTCAGCGTAGATGGTACGATCTGTTCTTGATCCACGCATCCGATCGGTAGAGGATCCCCATGGCGCAAAAGGGAGGAGAGATACAACTGGATCGCCTCCCGGACCAAAGACCGCACTTCATCTTCCGTTCTACCGTCGACGTGCAAGCCTTTCAGAGCTGGGCAAAAACCATGAAACCCTTGCTCGTCGGGCTCGATGACGAAATCGACCTGAACCTTCAACGAAGTCTTCGTAGGAATCGCTACGGATGGAACCATTTGTTCAATCCTCCACTTCTTGCTCATTCTTGAGCGAATCGGCTTTCGTGTCAAGATTATGCAATGGTCGCCCGCGAGTACAACACCGAGATTGCCGGGTCAAATGCAGTCGCGAGTTATGAATCAACAAAGGCCAGTTTCGAATTGCGAATGTCGAGTGACGAGTGACGATCAAAAGCAGAGGACTAGGAAAAGGGGACAGATTTATTTTTCTGCCTTTCTCTGCCTTCCCGGCTCTCGAAATTCTACCCGTCTTTCGATTTTCTTTTCAATTTCGTTTACAAGATCCTTCGTCGCGGAGTTTACCCTTGAGCGAAGCGAAGGGCTCAAGATGACAAAAGCTCCAACGGCAAGATTCCTTCACTCCGTTCGAGGACAGGGCTTCACTGCGTAAGATTCCTTCGCCGCGAAGTTTACCCTTGAGCGAAGCGAAGGGCTCAGCATGACAATCTCTCTTGTCACCCTGAGCCGTCTGTGCGAAGGGTCTGGCCTTTGGTACTTCATGGGTCAAAATCCACAGGCAAGATCCTTCGCTGCGCTCAGGATGATAAAAGGGGCGCTCAGGATGACGAAATAGAGGTAGTGAGGAGTGGCGGCCCACAGGGCTGCGCGAGAGGACTGCTCAACCGGAACGACACGCCGGGCCGACCTTCTCCCAGTCCCTGGGCTATTGTTTCACCAGTACTAAAACACTTTACGCATCCAGGGAACCTCTCGAGATACAATTGTGGAGGGGCACCAGAGGAGAGCGCCACCTAAGGTGAGACAGTAACCCGGATGGAGCCATGACAATATGGCTACCTGTACACCATGATAGACTGAGACTTGGAATCTTGTAAAGATCTTGGGATAGGATACAAGCGTAGAGGATACTGAAGAAGGGGAGAAATGATCTCATGACAACTGCACTGATCACCGGCATCACCGGCCAGGACGGTTCCTACCTGGCTGAGTTCCTGCTATCTAAAGGTTACGAGGTTCACGGCATCATCCGCCGGGCCAGCACCTTCAACACCGGCCGAATCGACCACATCTATCAAGATCCGCACCAACCGCAGACACGGCTCTTCCTCCATTATGCCGACTTGGCCGATGCCGGGCAGCTGACCCAACTGGTGTACAACCTCCAGCCCGAGGAGATCTACCACCTGGGAGCCCAAAGCCACGTCCGCGTCAGCTTCGATGTGCCGGAGTACACCGGCGTTGTGACTGGGCTGGGTACTACCAGCCTGCTGGAAGCCGTGCGCCGCAGCTGGGTGAAGGAGCGGTACTACCAGGCCTCCAGCAGTGAGATGTTTGGTGCCTCCCCACCCCCTCAAAGCGAGACCACCCCCTTCTACCCTCGCAGTCCCTACGGAGCTGCCAAGGTCTACGCCTATTGGATGACGGTCAACTACCGAGAGGGATATGATCTCTTCGCCTGCAATGGGATCCTCTTCAACCACGAAAGCCCCCGTCGTGGCGGCACCTTCGTCACCCGCAAGATCACCCGGGCTATTGCCCAGATTACAGCCGGCAAACAGAGCGCCTTGTTCCTCGGCAACCTGGAGGCCAAGCGGGACTGGGGCTTCGCCCCCGACTACGTGGAAGCGATGTGGCGGATGCTGCAGCAGGAGAAGCCAGAGGACTTCGTCATCGGCACCGGCGAGAGCCACTCGGTGAAAGAATTCCTGGAGCGGGCCTTCGCCTACGCTGGGTTGGACTGGCAGAAATATGTCCAGATCGACCCCCGCTATTTCCGCCCCACCGAAGTAGTAATGTTATTGGCCGACGCCGGCAAAGCACGCCGCCAGTTGGGCTGGACCCCGCGGGTCACCTTCGAGGAGCTGGTGCCGATCATGGTCGACTACGATCTGGAAGCGATCGGCCTGAAGTCACCCGGGCAAGGGAAAGAGATCCTCCGCCAGAAGGGAATCGACTGGACGGCCAACAAGACTACTACCGTGGAGTGCCATGATTGACCGAAGCGCCCGGCTGTTTCTAGCCGGCCATCGAGGCTTGGTTGGTTCGGCCATCCTGCGCGCACTGGAAAAGGCTGGCTTCTCGCGCCTGATTCTTCGGACCCACGCTGAGCTAGACCTGCGCGACCAGGCCCAGGTGCAAACCTTCTTCCAGGCCGAGCGGCCTGAAGTGGTGGTGATCGCCGCCGCCAAGGTAGGAGGGATCGGAGCCAACAGCCGTTACCCGGCTGAGTTCCTCTACGACAACTTGATGATCGAGACGAACCTGATCCATGGCTCCTACCAGGTCGGCGTGCAGAAACTGCTCTTCCTGGGGAGCTCCTGCATCTACCCCCGCCTGGCGCCCCAGCCGCTGAAGGAAGAATATCTTCTCTCCGGCTCCCTGGAGGCTACCAACGAGGCCTACGCCATCGCCAAGATCGCCGGCATCAAATTATGCCAGGCCTATCAACAGCAATATGGCTGCCGCTTCATCTCTGCCATGCCCACCAATCTCTACGGTCCGGGGGACAACTTCGATTTGGAGACCTCGCACGTACTACCCGCCTTGATCCGCCGCTTCCATGAGGCGAAGGCGAGTGGGGTGGAAGAAGTGGTGCTATGGGGAACGGGATCCCCTCGTCGGGAATTCCTGTTCGTTGACGACCTAGCCGAGGCCTGCCTCTTCCTCTTGGACCACTACGAGGATCCCCAGATCATCAACGTCGGCACGGGGGAAGAGCAAACCATCCGCGAGCGGGCCGAGACCGTGGCCCGCATCGTAGGCTTTTCCGGCCGGATCGCCTTCGAC
>JAPLHX010000010.1 GCA_026389415.1 Coprothermobacterota bacterium
CACATTTCCGCCACGCGGGTGGAGGAGACAAGGACCACATCATCCGCCACTTGGCGATAAAGGCTGGCCGCAAGTTCGGTGCAACGGGGGGTCACTCCGCCGACCACTTTCGGTGTGTTGCGGATGTCATAGGACTTGTTGCCGGGGTCCACCCGTTCGGGAGAAAAGGCCAGAAAGAAATCCTTTCCCACTTGCATCCCCCCCCGGGTCAGAATCGGCAACAGCACTTCTTCGGTCGTGCCAGGGTAGGTCGTGCTCTCCAGAAGCACCACATTTCCGGGGCGAAGGAACGGCGCGAAGGCTTCCCCGGCATCTTGGATGAAAGAAAGGTCGGGGTCTTTGGTGATGGTCAGGGGAGTCGGCACGCAAATGAAAACCGCATCGGCCTCCGCGTAGGCTTCCCGGACAGAGAGCGTAGCTTGAAATCCACAATCCACCGCTGCTTTCAATCGCTGGGAGGGAATGTCATCGATGTAGCTTTCTCCTCGCCGCAGGGATTCTATTCTGCCGGCATCCTTCTCCAGCCCCATCACAGCAAAACCCGCCTCGACGAAGGCTAAGGCCAGGGGCAGGCCCACGTAGCCGAGGCCTACCACGACCATCCGGGATTCTTTGTCGGCGATTTTCTCTTCTAGCGTTTTCATGGAGTTCCTTTCTTATACATCAAAAATCACTTCCGCCCGCCAACCTTTCCCGTGCCTTGCCAACGATAACCGGTGATAGGTTGCGGCCTTGAACAGGATTTGCACCCGGTGCCGGTGAGGTTTGTACCGCTCACCTACCACAGTGACTCGCAGATGACGGGCACCCAAGGTGTCGATCGATACCTGCCCTACCAGGAACCCTTCTCGATCGAACAATGCGATCGCCTGATTCAGCATGTTCACTAGCAGCGACGATCGGTCGAGCCCTTGACAGTCCAAAGTGCGCCGACTGCGGGATTGGATCGGCCCCTCCACCATTCGCCGCATCAGGGCCACCATCGCCGTCGCGAACAGTTCGCGCTGCGTGGCGGCTTGAATTTCCAGTCGCAAATCAGCAGTGTGGGGAAGCCATCGGATATTCACACGCCTCATTTTAGCAGAGGGTAGCGTAACAGTGATAAAATAGGTTAGAAGCGGAAAAAGGAAGCGGAAGGAGGAATGGCTTTGAAAGAACTAGCAGAAATGGAAGGTGCCGTGTCGCGAATTCGTTCGGTGCTGGGCGCACGGATCATCAGCGACGAAAAGGGAGAAATCAGCGAGGTGCACATCCTCGCCTCGGACGAACGGAACCCCAAGCAAATCGTCCGAGATACCGAATCCACGCTCTTGGTGAAATTCGGCCGGCGCGTGGACCACAAAAAAATCGGTGTGGTGCAGCAGAACTTGGCAGACATTGGTGCGGCCAAGGAAACGCGACTGAAAATCAAGGCCGTGCGCACTCACATTGTGGATCAACAAACCCAGGCAGAAGTGGTCTTGGTTACGGCAGGAGGCCAGGAGTTTCTTGGACTTTCGGGTGTCGGGCCGGCCGAGCCGTTGCAGGGGTTCGCCCAAGCAGCGTTAGCCGCCGTAAACGATTTCTTGGGGACGGAGCGGTTCATATCCCAGGAGGTGTATCGGATCGGCAGCGTGGAACCGGCGATCATTTCGTTGGTTGGAGATCGGGGATTCCGGGAGACATTGAGCTTGGCGGGGGCGAGCTTGATTCGGGACAACGAGGAGGAATCCGTCGTCAAGGCCACATTGGCTGCAATCAACCGTGCGATTGGCCGGCCGATCAAGAAATAGTCCTCTTCTTGCGGGAGTCGTAGTATAATACTCTTTAGGACGGCGTATTCTGAAGCGGGTATCCCCGAGCGAAGCGCTTGTTTCTTCAAAAAAACAGGCGGAAGGGGGTATTCAGATGTCCCGAAACTGGCTATCGCGCGTGATTTGGTTTATCGCGAGCATCGCCACGCTGATCCTCGCCTCTGGCGCGGACCTCAAGTGGGGCGGTCATTGATTGAACCATAGGGGAATGCGCCGTCCGGATTGTTTCTATGACTGAACTCTCGCTCCGTCTGCGGATCTACCTGGTAGCGACCATCGGGTTGGGTGTTGCGGCTCTGGTCCTTGTGATCCCCTTCTTTGAACTCTCCCGTCTTTGGGATTATTTGGCCTTCTTTCTGATCAGTTATGTGGCCTATGTATTGACCGTGAATCTGCCCAATCTCAACGCCAGCCTCTCTGTGGCTTCGCATGTAAACCTCGCAGCGCTGTTGTTGTTTGGTCCCTTCGCCATCGCCATTCCCGGATGCGCAGGTACCCTTCCGGATCGTTTGCCATTCCGCAAGTTATACACTCATCTGTTCAATGGCGCGCAACTGGCTCTTTCCTATGGAGCCGCAGCATTGGTGTATTACGGTTTGAACGGAACTCCATTCCTGTCTCAACCGCCAATCCTGATCGTCACTGTTGGACCTGTTGTGGCTGCTGGAATGGCATATTTCGCAGTAAATCTAGCTCTCAATGCCGGTGTCATTGCCTTGGACGAGCGAACACCGTTTCTAAGGGTCTTCACTCAAATCGCCCGCTGGGAATTTCCCAACCTGTTGATCACGATTCCTTTCGCCCTGTTCATCGCTTACATCTATGTCGGTTTAGGGTACTGGGGGTTGTTGATCCTGCTTCTGCCATTCTTCGCCTCCCGTTTCATCTTTCAGACCTATATCGAAATCAAAAATACCTACACGGAAACCGTGAAGGCTTTGATGAATACGGTGGATCGCAAGTTTGGTCAGCCCGGGCGCAGCCAAAGAATCTTCGAGTACGCCACCGCCGTCGCCCATCGCCTGGGTTTGCCGGATGAAGAAGCGGAGATCATCGGTTATGCTGCCTATCTCCGTCACATTGGTTTTCTGGGCCTGGAGAACCGTCAGCTTCACAGAACCGTCCAACGGCCTTCCTTGCGCGACCGGACGGTGATCCAAGATGGTTTACTGGCGGGAGCCAAAGTGGTGGAAACAATGGATTTTCTCCGTCGCGCCGCTCCTTATATCCGTCTTCATCACGAGAGCTGGGACGGAACTGACCGCATACTTCCGGAGAAACCGATTCCCTTGGGGGCACGGATCATCGCTGCCTGCGAATTCATGGAAGAGCAGGAGTACC
>JAPLHX010000082.1 GCA_026389415.1 Coprothermobacterota bacterium
GTTGCTGCCTCCATCATACCTGACGCCGTCAAAGCGTGCACACCCCCGGCTGGAAGCTGAAGCCGGTTTGCTTCAGCAAGCCCGGAGAGGACGTTCGGTTTCGTCCCGTGTGCGGGAGATACAGCGCAAACGGTGCTCGCAGTGCGGGTGATCGGGTGGAACGGTGCGGAATCATGTTTCCGCTACAGAGGAGTGACGCGGGTGAGGTCTTCTGCTCCTAGGTATTCTTAGGAGAAAAGGGGAGAAGGGAGACAGTGTCGAGTTTCGAGTTGCGAGTGACGAATTACGAGTTAACGGCAAAGCAAAAAATAAAAATGGCGGTGACAGGCACTTTTTCTAAAAGCAGAAAACGAGCCAGTCCCCATTTCTCCGTTCGGGCGCCAGTAACGCCGCGAATCTGGGAGAGGCTCTGGTATGACAGAATTCCGCACTGATGAGGATCATCGAGAGTTAGTTGATAATGTAACAGCGTCCCCAAAACACTCTCTTTTCCTCTTGCAGGGCGGAAAAAGTAGTCTATCCCCTTTTCCTTGTCTGACCTACAGGATCGAGGACCCCAAGTCGATCTCCCGGGCCAACGCCTTGACGTTCATCTCGTTATACCTGGAGCGGGCCGCCGATCATATCACCAACATCGGCGAGGATGTGATCTATATGGTGACAGGAGAGATCCGCGACCTGAATCACTGAATCCGATGGCGCAAGGATCAAAGAGCCGCAGTTCCGGCCCTCCGCACGGATCAGATGCAGTTAAGCCGTTGCTGCATTTTTCAATGCTTTGAGGTGGTTTTCCGACCCCTTGAGATAAGCTGCTGGAAAGACAGGAGGTCGAGCCTAATCCGGAGCTATGGTTTTGGTTTCGAGCCGGGGGATGGGTTGGGACCTGGTCCTGGTTCAGGGGGTGAAGGGCTTGGCGAAGGAGGAGCGGTGGGGGGTCCACCCGGGCCGCTGGGGGTGCCAGTTGGCGGTCCTCCTAGACCGGTAGGAGTGCTGGTTGGCGGTCCTCCTGGGCTGCTGGGAGTTGTCGTGGGCTGTCCACCTGGGCTGGTAGGAGTGCTGGTTGAGGGGCCTCCTGGTCCACTGGGGGTTGTCGTAGGCGTTCCACCCTGGCCACTGGGGGTTGTCGTAGGCGTTCCACCCTGGCTGCTGGGGGTACCTTGGGATTCGCTTGGCGGTTCACTGGGAGATCCTGGTGTGGCGGGTGGTGTGCTGGGGTGGTCCGAAGAGCCGTTCCCCGCTGATGGAGAGGGATCGATCGGCAGCCCGGCGTCGGAGGTGGGTGAAGAGGTTGGTAACCCTGTTGCTGTCTGGCTGAAGAAACTTTGGGGACTGCTCGATGTTTTGCTGGTTGAAGGAGTTACGCCGGGAATCTGGATGTTCTCCGGGTTGCTCGGGGTAAGAGGGGCCAATTGCCCTAGGATCACCTTTCTTTCCAATCCCAGCTCCTCGATGATCCGGCCCCAGCCAAGGCCTTGCCCGCGCAAGGCTGTGATCTCCCACAAGGAGAGGCCGGACGCATTTGCAACCTCTGCGCGTAAAGCCACCTCTTGGGGAGAGACTCCTTGCGCCAGCAGATTGTTGACCATGGCAAGGTCACAATGGAACTGGATCGCCAGTAGCGATCCAACAGGGGAGATGCTGTCCCATACCGAGAAAGCTTGCTCCAATTGTCGCTCGGTCCACCACTGGGCAAGGTTCTGGGCACCTGCAAAGACCGGGAAAGCTGTCACTGCCAGAAAGAGAAGGATGGCTGCCAGGGGGGAGAAAACGAGGGCCAGACGACTCCGTCGTTGTTGTTTGCGGCCACGGGCGAGCAGATCTTGCAGAGGAGGTTGCCGAATGGGGGCGCTTTCCGCCAGGTGGCTTAAGGCTCGCTTCAATTGAGCGTCGAGGTCAATCGGCTCCAAGATGCCTCCTTATCTTTTCCTTGGCCTGGTACAAAGTCGCCCGTACGGTTCCGGGAGCGCAACCACAGATACTTGCCGTTTCCTCCTCGGAGAGGTCATGCAGCAAACGAAGGGCGATGATGGCTCGCTGCCGCTTGGGCAAGCCGTTTATCGTCTCTAGAACCTGATGGTAGAACAAACGGTCCTCCGGGTTGACCTCATGCGGGTTGCGGGGCTCAGGGGTTTCTTCCAAGAGAAACTCCCGTTTCCTCCGGAAAAATGAGAAACAAGTGTTGGTTGCCACCTTCAGGAGCCAGGGCAACAAAGGGCCTTCTTGCAGGCGGCCACGGTGTCGCCAGAGCTGTAAAAAAGTGTCTTGAGCAATATCCTCTGCCTGCTCGGGAGAGCCAAGGACCAGGTAAGCGGTGCGGAAAACCGCCTTGTAGGTCGACTGGTAAAGCGCATCGAAAGCTCGCTCGTCGCCTTCGCGCAGCTTCCTGACCAAGTCCGGATGGAAATCGCATCTTGCCTCGTTCAAACTGTCCTGTCTGCGCTCTCCTTTGAGATAACCCTACCCCTCAAGGGAAGCAGTTTGCCTCCCCTAAGGAGGGGTTGAGTGAGATCAGACTACTTCTTTCCTTTTCCTTTGGGTCCACCGCTCCAGGGGGGCGGACTAAACTCGTCACGGTAGACCATGCCATTGATCTTGAAGACTTCATAAGATGTGTAAGATGTGTCCTTGCAAAGCTTGACTACCAGACAAACAGTGGTATCTAAAAGTCCTTCCAATTCCTGGTAAATTGTCTGAATGCCGTTCTTCGTATCATAGTCAAATCTCGCAGTAGTGGTACTAATATACCAGTAGGGGCCGAATTCGACGCGGATACCACCCACAAAGTAGTTGTAGCAATTAGGGCCGGACGAAGTTTTGGTCAAGATGCCGGTAACAACGGTAGAGGTCACTGGGCATGTGGTCGGGGTCACGGGGCATGGGGGGGCTGGGCATGGGGGGTTCACTGGCCCTTGTTTCGCCGGCTCTGGCGGTGGAGCGGCAAAAGCGGGAGAGGCTGCAGTAAGCAGCAGCCCTGCGATGAGTAGAAAAGCTAGAACTTTGTGCATTTCTTTCCTCCTAACAAGATGATTTCAAAGTAAGATACGCACGGGGAGGTTCCCGCGTGTAGTCGAGCCCTTTAAATTCGTTGAGGTTCAAGATTGGCGCCTCAGAGATCTGCCCATGCCAGTCGCACATGAAAGAGGGCCGGATGGCCGGCCCTCCATAAGAATGATAGGGTGCCTGGTCGTTACCGCAGTTGTTTGGTGAAAGCCTTGAGATGGTTCTCCGACCCCTTCAGCAGGTTGGAGTAGACCGTCCGGATGTCGCTGTGGTTGGTTTCAGTCAGATGGAGCTGCAAGTCGGCGATATCGGTCTCTTCGATCAGCTTGCCGACCAGCAGGGCATTGCACTGGGAGGTGCTTCCGCTCGCTATAAGCTGAGCATACAAAGCTTGCAGGGCGCTGTTCTGAAAGACGCCGGGCTGGTCCGGGGTAGCCGGATCTACCAATCCGTAGCGGTCCAACAAGGTCTTGATGGCTGCCATGTGTTGGCTTTCCGATTGCATGATGTTCTGGAAGATGGGCAGTCCCCAGGTTTGATAGAGAACCGCGTAGACATCACGGGCCAGCTTCTCTTCCTCGCTCATGAAGAGCAAACCCTAGGCTTCTATCGGGGATAGGGGTTTAACGACCGCAGCAGGATTCACGGTAGAGGTCAGGGCCGACGGAGCGGCCAGGGCAGCGCCGGCGGTACCGGCCAAAACGGCCAGGATCAAGGCGGTGAGGAGAAGACTTGAGGTAAAACGCTTTGCAATTTGGTTCATGGTAAATCTCCTTTCTCCACGAAATTGTGGATGACATCAGCCTACACGCTGTTCCTCATAAGGCGATCAAAGCGAGAGCAGAATTTCGTAAGAAGGTAGGAAAGGAGGGTAAATAGCCTGTACAAGGAGGGGGGGTGAACTACGATACTCAGCAAATGGCGCTGGGAGCCGCTGTAAAAGTAGTCTGTCCCCTTTTTCGATCGGCAGAAGGCGACGAACGAGAACGGGTGAACGCGGCGAACGCCTGAGAAAACCATTGACTGGGGACGCCTCCGGTGCTAGCCTAGCAAGCTATGAGCGACCGGAACGGGGATGAGAACACAGTTTCGCCGTTCCTCCTCGCCATTGTCCGGGCAAAGGCGCTCTGGTCCACTTGGCATCGCTCATCCGCCCTCCACTGGACCCTGACTCACGCCAGCCGGCATTCTCCCTTCTACCGAGACCGTTTCCGCTCTCTCGGAATTCGACCGGAAGACGTGCATGGACCAGCGGAATTGAGCCGGCTTCCCTTCACACTGCCCACCGATATTGCCGCGGACCCGTTTCGCTTCCTAGCCGCCCCCCTCTCCCAGATCCAGCATATTTGGGAGACCGGCGGAACCACCGGCCCTCCAAAAATGGCGTTTTACACCACTGGAGATGTGCGGCGGATCCACCGGATCACCCGCTTCGGTATGGCCTTGCGGGGCATCCGGCGAGGAGATATTGCCCAGATCTGCTTTGCCTTCGGTCGACCCAGTTGGCCGATCGGTTCGTTCTTGCAGGCGGTGCTGGAACCGATGGGTTGCCTGATCCTCCCGGTGGGCAATGAACAACCGGTGGAAAAGCAAATTCAAACGATGGAGCGCTTCGGCACCACCCTCCTTTTTTCCACGCCGAGCTACCTCCGTCGCCTGACAGAGGAAGGGAAGCGGATTCG
>JAPLHX010000017.1 GCA_026389415.1 Coprothermobacterota bacterium
TCGCTGATCACGGATAGAGTGCCGCCGAAGCTCTCCACGATGTGCTTAGCCAAGGCGAGGCCGATGCCAAATCCCTCCGAAGCACGACCTTTATCTACTTTATAGAAGCGCTCGAAAATCCTTGGCAATTCCTCGGCAGGAATCCCTTGGCCCTCGTCTCGGAAATGCAGGCTGACCCAGCCACTACCGGTCGTCGATTGCAGGAATACGTTTCTTCCGGCCAGGGTGAACTTGAAAGCGTTGTCTAAAATCGCTAAGCAAGCCTCGCGCAATCGCATGATATCGGCTGAAACGAGCAGTGGAGTCTCTGGTCGAATAACGTGGAACTCCAAGCCTTGCTGGGCAGCCCGTTCTTGGAAGACCTGTTCCATGTCGCACATGATGTCGCGCAGATCGACTACCGCAAGGTTGAATTCCATCTTGCCGGTCTCGATCGAGGATAGCTTGGAAAGGTTTTCGACCAAAGATTGAAGATACCCCAACTCTTTCAGGGAACGTTCCGCGTAATCCCGTTGCACTTGTGAAGGCGGGTTTGGCTCACCGACGATTGTCTCCAGCATTAAACGGATCGACGCGATCGGCGTTTTCAGCTCGTGGCCGACATTGGCAATGAAATCTTGACGGACCTGGCGCAGCGTTTCAATCTCGGTCCGATCGATCAACCAGACCAAGGTCCGATCGGGGCCTTCTGCTAACGATTGCACTCGGACCATCAGGCTCTTTTGCCCCAAGGGAACCGATATTCCTTCGTGCTGCTGAAGCGCCTGCCGGACAGCTTCCTCCAGCCTGTGATCGAGCGTAGCTTCCAACAATGTCTTCCCAAGCAGGCGGTGTTCGGGTAATCCAAGCAATTCCCGGGCGCGCGCTGTCACGGCTCGAATCTTGCCGTCTTGGTCCAGAGTGATCAGGCCATCACGTTCTTCGGCCATCAAAGCGGATAGTTTTTGCTCAGATTGCATCCGCAAGCGCTCCAGTTCGACCCAACGTGTAATCGAAGCATCCGCTTGGTTAGCCAGAGAGCCGATTTCGTCTCTTCGCACGATTCGAGTTTGTTCGAACACCCCTTCAGCGCTATTTCGCAGGACTTGGGTGATCCGGCGAATCGGCCGAGCAAAGAGACCGGCAGAAAGCAAACTGAGGAGAAGGAAAATCAGGAAACCTCCTCCCAATCCAATCAATAACCAGGTCCTCGTCGTGGCAAGGTAAGTTTCCAACGATGTCAGAGGCAGACTGAAACGAACGACGGTATTCACCGGCAGTTGTTCTTCTACAGGGATTGCCACGTATACCAACTGTTGATCCTCGGTCAGGCTGTAGCGTCGCTCGATCCCAACGGTTCCGGTCATCGCAGCTTGCACTTCCGGCCGGTTCAGATGATTGTCGAGGGTGGCTGCGGGTTGATAGGAATCGCCTAAAACCGTGCCTTCCCGGTCAATAATCGTCACCCGGGCTTCGCTGCCTTCGGCCAGGCTTTGGGCCAGACTATCTCCCTTGTCTCGAATCGTGCCCGGTGGCCAGTACGCCAGGATTTTCGCCGCTAATTTCGTCTCCCGCAGTAGGGCTGTTTCTTCTTCTTGGGCCAAAAAATCGTCCAGGGAGTGGGCCACAACAAGCCCCACAAAAACGTAGCTGACCAGAAGGAACAGCAGCCCGAATAAAACCAGTCGCCATCCAAGATTGAGTTTCATGGTTGAAATTTGTACCCCACCCCTCTGATGGTTTGAATCCAGCTTGGCCGCGAGGGATCGTCTTCGATTTTTTGCCGCAGCCAGCGGATGTGCACCTGCAAAGTCTGGTCCTCACCAAAGAAATCATCTCCCCAGACACTACGCGACCCAACATCAACGATTCGGTTCCGCTCCGTTTGCGCAATTGCACTCGAATCCGCGCCTTCAGCTCGGCCAAAGAAAATGGCTTGGTGATGTAGTCGTCAGCGCCCAATTCCAAACCCTGCACCTTGTCTCGTTCCTCTCCCCTTGCTGTCAGCATCAAGATCGGCGTATCCGCCAGGATACGAATCCGACGGCAGACCTCCAAACCCGATAAGCCAGGCAACATCCAATCCAGCAAAACCAGATCCGGTGGTCGGTTGTGGAATTGCTCCAGCGCTTCTTCCCCGGTTGCAACCACCTGCGGCGCCCAACCTTCTTGCCGCAGGTTGTAAGCCAGGGCTTCCGCTAAATTCTTTTCGTCTTCGACGACCAGGATCCGCTCATGCATTTTCGTATCGTTATTATAGGCCCGATGGATCGGCACCGTTACCAACTCGAGAACCAATGAAACCATGCAAGAAGCACTTTCCATCGTCTCGTCCAAAAACCTAGCGCTGAGCGGATTGCGACACTAGAGGAGGACGGACGGTGATGCAAAAATTCGGCATCGATTGATTTGACAGATTAAATTGACGAAGTCGCCTTCCTTTCGATATAGTTCCGCCAGTGGCGCTGTAGAACAGTGGTTAGTTCGGCGGGCTCTCAATCCGCAAACCAGGGTTCAATTCCCTGCAGCGCTACCATTTTTCCATGAACTTTTCCGCGGTGGGTCTGACAGAGAGAGGGTATGTCCGTTCGCGCAACGAGGACTGCTATTTCCTTTCCCATCACTGCGGCCCCTTGAAATTGCAGCCTTTTTTTCTGGTCGCCGATGGATTGGGTGGCCTTTCTTGCGGGGATCTTGCGTCGAGAACGTCGATAGATACCGCTTCCATCGTCCTTGATGACCATCAACTGACTCCACCCCAACGCTTGATCGAGGCCTACCGACAAGCGCATGGAAAAATCCAACTGCTGGCAAGCGAAAAAGAGTTGATGGGAGAAATGGGCACCACGCTGGTTAGCTTGTTATTCGATGAACGACAAGCCTGGGCGGCGAATCTAGGGGATTCGCGAATCTACCGCTTCCGCAGAAATCAGTGGAATCAGATTTCCCATGACCATTCCTGGGTCCAGGAAATGATCGATCGTAGGTTCCTAACAGCCAAAAAAGCGCGATTTCATCCGAATCGAAATCTCATTACCAAGGCATTGGGCTTGGGAGAATTTTCGCTTCCTGATATTTTTCCTCTCGATGTCAAGAATGGCGATCGATTTTTACTGGCTAGCGATGGCCTGTTCGGCGAGCTGACCGATGCCGGGATGGCAGCCCTGATGGCCACTCCGCTTGCCTTGACAGCAGAAAACCTGCGCACAGCAGCCCTGGCACAAGGGGGCTCAGACAACATCACCCTAATCCTGATAGAGTTGGAAGAAGAACGAATCCTGTAGAATGATACGAAATCTCGAAAAGAGAGGGGGCATGTGGAGGTCATAGTGCAGTGGGATTGGATGCAAGCAAAAAAAAGGAGGATATGAATGAAAAAAACGGTTGTAAGTATGTTGGTGGCAGTGATGGTTCTATCGATGGCCGCGCTTCCTCTATGGGCCGGCACCACGGATTTTAACGACGTCTTCGGCCATTGGGCTCAAGCAGACATCATGAAGCTGGTGGATAAAGGGATTATTACCGGGTATCCCGATGGTACATTCCAGCCTGACAAAACAATCACCCGCGCAGAGTTCATCAAGATCCTCGCCGCTGCGCTAAAACTGCCGGAACCGGCTCCTGCCGGCGCTTCTCCCTTCAGCGATGTAGCGATGACCGATTGGTTCTTCTCTCCCGTTATGGCCGGAGTGCAAAACAACCTGATCGGCGGGTATCCGGACGGAACCTTCCGGCCCAATGACCCGATCACTCGCGAACAGGTCGCCAAGATCCTGATTCGCGCCAAGGGCATCGACGAGACCAGCACGGTTCTCATGAGCCAGTCGCAGGAGATCATCAGCAAGATTCCAGACTGGAACCAAGTCTCCGAGTGGGCACAGTTGTTCGTCATCAACGCCATCGCCGCCGACCTGATGAAGGGTGATCCCAGCGGCAACTTCCGCCCCTTGGCCAGCCTGACCCGGGCCGAGACCGCCGTGATCGGCGTGCGGATGATGCCGGTAGTGACCGAGACCACATTCATCTTTGCTCGCGGCGCAGATAGCGTGAAGCTTGACCCGGCCGACGTCACCGATGGTGAGTCCGCTCGGGCTACCATAAACATTTACGACACCCTGACTATGTTTGAGGGTTCGACCACCGTCGTGAAACCGGGTTTGGCCACAAGCTGGACGGTTTCCGCGGACAATCTGACCTGGACCTTCACGCTGCGTCAGGGGGTCAAGTTCCACGACGGCACACCTTTCAACGCCGATGCCGCG
>JAPLHX010000308.1 GCA_026389415.1 Coprothermobacterota bacterium
ACAACACCTCCGGCAGTTCCTCTCCCCCCACGCCCATTTTGACGGATAGATGCGCACCGGAGCCCAGAAAAACGGCATCATACTCCTGCTGCAACTGAGACAGCCGGATGTCCTTGCCCAAGCGCACGTTCGTGCGAATCTCAATGCCAAGATTGGTGATGGTGGCGATTTCCCGGTCGAGGATTTCCTTGGGCAAACGGTATTGGGGGATGCCATAGCGCAGCCAACCGCCGGCTTTCGGCAAGGCCTCAAAGATGGTAATAGCATGACCCCTCTGCCGCAGGTAATAGGCAGCGGTCAGTCCGGCCGGTCCTGCACCGACCACCGCCACTTTTTTCCCGCTATTCTTAGCCACGGCGGGTTGGAAGGGTTGGTCGGAGGCCAAATCCAAGTCAGCCAGGTATCGTTTGATGGTGCAGATGGCAACGGGTTCATCCACCAGATTCCGGCGGCACTCCGTTTCACACGGATGCGGGCAGACCCTTCCAAGGCTGGCCGGGAGAGGTAGAGTCTCCTTAATCAACCGAATGGCTTCTTCTACCATCCCATTGGCTGCCAAGGCCAGATAGCCTTGAGCGTCACAACCCGCGGGACAGGCGTTCCGGCAGGGACCGATGCAATCACCGAAATGATTGGAGAGCAGCAGTTCCAATGCCATCCGACGAGCGGCACAGGTTCGTTCGCTGTCGGTCTCCACGACCATCCCATCTGCCACGCGAGTCGAACAGGCCGGGACGAATCCTCGAGCCCCCTTCACCTCCACCAAACAGACCCAGCAGGAACCAAAAGGTTCCAACTTTTCGTCATGGCACATATGGGGGATGGCGATGCCCTGGTTGCGGGCGACTTCCAATATCGTTTTGCCCGCTTCCGCTTCGATCGCCTTCCCATTGAGCGTGATCTGAATCTGCATGGCCTACCTCGCCTTTACCGCGTCAAAGCGACACTTGGTGACGCAACTGCCGCAATGGATGCAGAGGGATTGGTCCACCGCATGCACCTGCTTTACGATACCGGAAATCGCTTGGACAGGACAAACCCGGGCACAGATCGTACAACCTGTGCACCGCAACGGATCGATTTCGTAGGTCAGCAGTTTTTTGCAGTAATGTGCCGGGCATCGCTTTTCCCTGATATGCGCTTCATACTCATCCCGAAAGTACCGCAGAGTGGTGAGCACGGGGTTGGGGGCAGTTTGACCCAACCCGCAGAGGGAGGCGACTTTTACCTTTTCACAGAGGTCCTCCAACAGCTCAATATCTCCCTCTTTCCCTTCTCCCTGGGTGATACGGGTCAAGACTTCCAGCATCCGCTTGGTTCCCACCCGACAAAATGTGCACTTACCACAGGATTCCTTCTGCGTGAAATCAAGGAAAAAACGGGCGATTTCGACCATGCAGGCGGTATCGTCTAGCACTACCATTCCGCCGGAACCCATGATCGCCCCTGTTTGCGTGACGGATTCGTAATCAATCACGGTATCCGCCAATCCGGCAGGGATACAACCGCCGGAGGGACCGCCCATTTGTACGGCTTTGAATTCGCGCCCCTGCTTGATCCCACCACCCACTTCAAAAATCACTTCGCGAATGGTAATGCCCATTGGCACTTCCACCAACCCTCCACGGGCGATTTTGCCTGCCAAAGCGAATACTTTAGTGCCTTTGCTTTTTTCCGTGCCCATCGCCGCGAAGGCCGCCCCGCCTTGGAGCAGGATCCAGGGGATATTGGCGTAGCTTTCCACATTGTTGATATTGGTTGGTTTCCCCCAGAGACCGCTTGTGGCCGGAAATGGCGGTCTCAAGCGAGGCATCCCTCGTTTCCCTTCGATGGAAGCCATCAATGCTGTCTCTTCACCACAGACAAACGCGCCCGCACCTTCCTTGACATGCAATTGAAAGGAAAAATCCGTGCCAAGGATGTTCTTTCCGAGGTAGCCGAGCGCGGTGGCATCGACAATCGCTTTCTTTAAGCGGGCCACCGCCAACGGGTATTCCGCCCGAACATAGAGGTACCCTTCATCCGCGCCGATGGCGTAGCCACAGATCAGCATCCCTTCTAAGATGCTGTGCGGATCTCCTTCCAACACGGAACGGTCCATGAAAGCGCCCGGGTCACCCTCATCCCCGTTGCAGATCACGTATTTTTTCTCGCCCCTTGCGCTGTGGGCGAATTGCCATTTCATCCCGGTGGGAAAACCGGCGCCCCCACGGCCACGCAAACCGGAGTCCATGATCGTTTTGATCACTTCTTCCGCATCCATCGTCTTGATCGCTTTCGTCAGAGCACGATATCCGTCCCGCGCTAGGTACTGATCAATGCTCTCTGGATTCATCAGGCCGCAGTTGCGCAAGACAATCCGTTTCTGCTTGGCAAAAAAGCTGTCATCCGGCAAGGCCATGGTTTGGGCGCGGACCAACCATTCCACGACCGGCGTCTGCCCCAGGAAATGCTCCTCCACGATACGAGCTACCCGTTCCGGCGTCACGTTCCCGTAGGTGAAGAGGCTCCCCCCGGGATCAATCACGTCCACCAACGGTTCGCGATAGCACATCCCTACACACCCGGTTTCGGTCAGCTCGACCGGAGCGTGGGCTCGATCGATGGTGTCCTGCAAAGCGGATCGTACCTTTTGGCCACCGGCGGCAATGCCACAACTGCCGAGCCCAACGACCACCTTGTATCTCTTCGGTTTGAGCCGGACCGGTGTCACCTCAAAACTCCTTCACGATCTTGCGGGCTTTATCCGGGGAAAGACGGCCAAAGGTTTCCTGATCAATCATAATGACGGGAGCCAGACTGCAACATCCAAGACAAGCTACGGACTCCACTGTGAACTTTCCGTCCTCGGTGGTCGCCCCCTCCAACACCCGCAATTGCTCCAAAATGGCCCCGCTCACTTCCGTGGCCCCGCTGACATGACAGGCGGTGCCATGGCACACCTTGCACAAATGTTTGCCGATGGGTTTCAGCCGAAACTGCGCATAGAAAGTGACAACGCCATACACTTGACTGGCCGGGATTTCCAGGCCAAGGGCGATGGCCTGGATGGCCCAAATTGGCAAGTATCCCAAGGTTTCTTGTACCTCTTGCAGGACCGGAATCACAGCGCCTATGCGTCCGCTGTAGCGAGCCAAAACTCGCTCCACTCTGGCTTGATCGCCCAGTGGGGGATCCCCCTGCCGGGGCAGGCGGGTCTTGCTGGATTTACTCATGCCGTCCTCCTGTGGGGGCGTTCAGTGAAAACGCTGCACCTCGAAACGATAGATCCGATAAGGTTCATGGGGTCCAATGCCGGCTTTCTGGCAGGCGATGGACAATTGCTGTTCTACGGAATCCACTCCTTCCAGATCCGGCAAGAGCACTCCTCGGCGCCAGCCGCATTCCACGATCACACCGTAACGTCGGGGGTCCAGATCCTCCCGCTGGGCAGGTTGGGCAGGCGTCAGCACATCCACCGAGATCTCCAGCCGGGGCACTTCTGCCAGGGTAACGGGGGGGAAGCGCGGATCTCGCATGGAGGCGGCAATCGCGTTGCGCTTTACTTCCTCGATCAGCGTGGGTGCTTGCGGCTCCAGCGTGCCAATGCAACCGCGCAGTCTGCCATCGATGTGCAGAGAAACGAAGGTTGCCGCGCGCACAGGGAGATCCGCCGGCAAAAGAATGGCAATCTTCGCCGACTCTCTACCGGCCAAGTTCGCTTCGATAGTCTGATGGGCGATCTGCACCAATGGGTGGGGTTTAGTCATCTTTAGCCCGATTGTAAACGGCAGCGGCAATCCCAGACAAGGGGGTTCAAGTCACCAGGCACAACAATCTGTGCGCATTCTCCCAGGCATGGACGGCAAGATCCTCGGCCGGCTCGCCGCGAAGGTCCGCAACGAACTCCAGCACCGAGCGGACGAATGCGGGTTCATTTCGTCCTTTGCGATCGGGCAGTGGCTTCAGGTAAGGACAGTCTGTCTCCACTAAAATCCGGTCGGCCGGCACTTTTGCAGCGACCTCGCGAATGGAATGACTCGCCGGATAGGTGACATTGCCGGCAAACGAGAGATAGAAACCAAGGTCAAGCGCCTGGCGGGCTTCTTTCCAGCTCGCGGAGAAGCAATGCAGTACACCGCCGAATTCCTTGGCTTGCTCCTCCTCCAGGATGACCAACAGATCGGCGTGGGCGTCCCGCTCGTGCACGATGATCGGCAACTTCGCCTTGCGAGCCAAACGGATTTGGGCGCGGAAGATTTCCTGTTGCAGCGGGCGGGGCGATAGATCCCGGTAATAATCCAAACCGATTTCTCCCCAGGCGACCACTTTGGGTGAGGATCGGAGGGTGTCCAGGAACTTGTAATCGGCATCCAGGACCGTTTTGGCATCGTGCGGATGCACCCCCACTGAGGCCCAGACGTAGGGAACGGTTTGGCTCAACGTCACGGATTCCGCTGAGCTGCGGAAGTTATAGCCGACACAGAGCAGCTTTTCTACTCCCCTGGATTGCGCCCGGCGAAGGACCAGGGGCAAGTCACGGGCAAAATCCCGCATGTTGAGGTGGGTGTGCGTGTCGAAGAGTCGCAAGGTCAGGATACCTTGGCGCCGGGGGGAATCTCGCCCTCCACCGTCAACAGCGCTAATTGCTCCGTTTCCTTTTCCCCCGTGGCGGCAGCCAGGATCATGCCATCGGAGGCGACTCCGCGAAGCATCGCCGGTTGGAGATTGGCCAAGACCACCACGGTTCGACCTTCCAGTTGAGCCGGCGTGTAATGCAAGGCAATCCCGGCCACGATTGTGCGTGACTCCGGTTCCCCGATATCCACCGTCAACTGCAGCAGTTTTTTGGCGCCGGCGATGGGCTCCGCTCGCAATACCTTCCCCACTCGCAACTCCAGTTTGGCGAAATCTTCGATCGGGAGTCGTTTCTGGATGGAATTCGCTGCTGGAACCAGGGGTGGACTGCTCGGTTCGGGCCTGGGAAACAACGGCGCCGGGCGGGACACGGACAGGCCAGTCGGCAAAAGACCCCACTTGAGCTCCTGATCCCAAATTCGCTCTTTCACCTGGCCCGGCAAGCCCAACGACTGCCAGAAGATCTGCGCCGTGGCCGGCAGGAAGGGAGCGATCAACAATGCGGTCCAGCGCAAGCCTTCCAACAGGTTGTAGAGCACATCGGCCAAGACTTCCGGGCGACCCTCCTTCACCAATCGCCAAGGAGCCTTTTCGTCAATGTATTTGTTCAGTTTTCCCAGGAAACTCCAAATTTGAGTCAGGGCATCGGAAAAGGCCAATTCGTCCAGGGCAGTCTGTACTCGTTCTTTGGCGGCTTCGGCTTCAGCCGCTAGCTTGGGGTCCGGTCGGCCAAACGGAATGGTCCCATCGAAGGCGTTTTCCACCAAAGGCAAAGATCGGTTCAGCAGGTTGCCCAGATCATTCGCCAAGTCGGCCAAGAAGCGCATCTTGAGGGAGCTTTCGGTGAAATCTCCGTCTGCGCCGAAGGGAACTTCGCGCAAGATGAAATAGCGAAACACATCCACTGCCACCTTTCGATTGCCCGTCCATTGGCTCAATTCCTCCACCAACGCGATGGGGTCAATCATGTTACCCAAGGATTTGGAAATCTTCTGTCCCTCTCTGGTCCAAAAACCATGAGCGAACACCTTCCGCGGCATCGGCAAACCGGCCGCCAAGAGCAGGGCCGGCCAGATGATGGAATGAAAGCGGTTGATTTCCTTGCCCACCAGGTGCACGTCTGCAGGCCAGTAGCGTTCGAATTTTTCCTGGTCCTGGGGCCATCCCGCCACGGTGATGTAATTCAGGAGCGCGTCCACCCATACATAGACAATGTGTTTGGGGTCGAAGGGCAGCGGCACGCCCCAGGTCAAGCTAGATCGGGAGATGGAAATGTCTCGCAAACCGCTCTTTAAGACATTCAGCATCTCGTTGTAGCGGATATCCGGCTGAACAAATTCCGGGTGGGCCAAGAAATGGTCGAGCAAAACCTGGTTGTATTTGGACAGGCGAAAAAAATAATTCTCCTCTTGAACCCATTGCAGCTCGCGACCACAGTCGGGACATAGGCGATCCCGTACATCGCCTTCCACGAAGAATGCCTCGTCCCAGAAGCAGTGCCAACCCTGGTAGTTCCCTTTGTAGATGTCTCCTTTGGCATAGAGTTCCTCCACGAAACGGGCAACGACTCGCATGTGCCGCGGTTCCGAAGTGCGGATAAAATCATCGTAGGTAATCTCCAACAAGTCCCAAGTCTTCTGCCAGGTCCCGGCCAACTGATCCACGAAATCGCGGGTGCTCAAATTCCTTTTGGCCGCGGACTGCTCCACCTTCTGCGCATGCTCGTCCGTGCCCGTACAAAACAGCACATCGAAACCACGTTGCCGCTTGTAGCGAGCCAGCACATCCGCGGCGATCGTGGTGTAAGCATGACCGATGTGTGGCTGGTCATTGATGTAATAAATGGGTGTGGTCAAATAATACTTGGTCATTTCATTCCTCCTGGAAACAAAAATTCCCCTTCCCGTCAGGGACGAAAGGGAATTCGTGGTACCACCCTGTTTTATTGCCAAAGCAACCTCGCGCGCAGCCTACACTGCTTTACCCGTTAACGGAGGCAAACCGGAAACGCTTACTGCAATGCTCAGCGTTCAACTCCCGAAACATTTCCCGCTGCATCCGGCAACCGGCTTTCACCTTTCCCGGCTCTCTGTCCGTCGTGATTGGCAGCGGTACTCCCTTCGTTCTTCGTTGCTTGTTCTGTTGTAAGCCTTGGCGGAAAACTTGTCAACGGCTAGTGAGTGCAGGAATCACATGCTATACTGGGAACCGCTTCCAGGCTTGCTTTATTGCATCAGGCCATCAGAAGAGACTGGGCCACAAAATATTTTCGAGGAGAAACCATGATCGAAGCCATCAATTTGGTGAAAACATTCGGCAGCTTGAGAGCAGTGGACGGTGTCAGCTTCCAGATTCGCCCGGGAGAGATCTACGGATTCCTGGGACCAAACGGCGCCGGCAAAACCACCACCTTGCGGATGCTCACCGGCACTCTCTTTCCCACTTCCGGCAGCGTGAGGGTGCTGGGGATGGAGATGTCGCACCAGGAGATTGCCATCAAACGAGCTATTGGTGTCGTTCCGGATGAGCCCAGGCTGTATGACAATCTGAAAGGGGCAGAGTATATCGATTTCGTCTCCGATATCTATCGGTTGGACAAGAAAGTCAATCAAGCGGAAGTGAAAGAGTTAAGCCAGGCCTTCGGCATTGATTTCTTGGATAAAGCGATCGGCGAATACTCCCATGGGATGAAGCAAAAGCTGATGCTCCTCTCCGTACTGATGCGCCACCCCCGCGCACTATTCCTGGATGAGCCCACGGTGGGCTTGGATGCACGCTCGGCCCGGATCTTGAAAATGCTGTTTGAGAAATATGCCGGTGAACAGGTGCCGATTTTCCTGACCACCCACATCCTGGAAATCGCGGAAAAGATGTGTCATCGGATCGCCATCATCAACCAAGGGAAGCTGGTCGCGGAAGGGACCATGGCGGAATTACGGCAAAAAACCGGGGAGGAAAAGGGCACTCTGGAGGATATTTTCTTACAGGTCACCGGCACCGGCGAAAACATAGAAGAGCTGGTCAGAGAACTATGAGGCAGGTTCTCATCCTATTGAAATACGCATCATCGGTATTCTCTATGGGCGGTTCCGGCGGCGCCGTTCGACCGCGCAAGCGAACGTTTAAATACGGCGGGTTGTTTACTTCCTTGATCATGATACTGATCCTTGGCATCCCGATGTACTTCTTATCGAGTTGGATCTACGGCAACTTGCGGATTCCCTTGGTTGGGATTGGACTTCCCTACCCCGGCTATCTGGCGGATATGTATCTGGCGTTCGGCCTGCTTTCCAGTGCGTTTCTCTTTTTCTTGAGCTACTCGCCGACGGTGGCTTTTAACCTGTTCGGGTCGGAGGATTTTCATCTCTTGCTATCCTTCCCTATCACCCGGACCCAGATTTTCGCCTTCAAAGCGATCGACAGCATCGCCTTCGGCTCGGTTGGAATTGCCCTGGTGATCCCTCTGATTTTGGCCTATGCCCAAAGCATGGGCTACTCCCTGTGGCTGGCGTTGCTGGCGGCGGTTCTTCTCCTGCTGTTTTTAGGGTCCATCTCCCTGCTGATCGCGGCCTTGCTCTCCCGGCTCGTCTCCGGCAATGCCTTGCGACGCGCGGCCTTTCTCTTTTATCTGCTCTCGATTCTCGGCTTCGTGGCCATCATGCAAATCGTGCCGCGAAGCGCGGAAAACTTGGCTTCGATTTTCGAAGGCCTGCGCAATCTGTTTCATGTTATCTATTCGCCCTTTCTCTTCACCCGTTGGGTTTTGGATATCGTTTCCGGCCAGTGGCTGGGGCTGGTGGTTTTGCCGGCTTGTATTGTCGTGCTGGGCTGGATTACGACCCGCATCAGCAATCGCTTGGCGTTCCAGGTGGGATCGAACAGCAAATCGCGCAAGGCTCGCTTCGCCCGGAAAACGGCGCGCCGGCCGCTGTTGGCCCGCGATCTGCGTTTGTTGGTGCGGGAGCCGATGAATATCTACGGGTTCGTTTACCCGGTGGCGTTGGGTTTGATCATGCTCTTCGTCAACCCTAAGGGCGTGAGTGAGATCGTCGCTCTTGCCGTCACCGTCTTTCTGGCGGTTTTCTTCTCTGCCATGACCACCGCCACTCTCCTGCGGGAAGAGCGCAAAGCATGGCCGACACCTCTGCTGTATCCGATCAGCCTGCGGGAGATGCTGGCGCCAAAACTATGGCTGCCTGCGGCGTTCTTCATCGTGGCCTACGGGCTAATCCTGCTCTTGGTTCTGCTGGTTTCTGACGGGAATCCCTGGCTGCTGCTGACATTGCCGATGACGCTGGCCATCAGTCTGGCTTGTTCAGTTATCGGCGCCAATTTCTATCTGCGACGACCGATCACCACCAGCAAGAACTTCTTCGGCTTCGTCCCGGTGATGGTACTGGAGCTGGGTGCAATCCTGCTGACGATGCTGACGATCGTGTTCTTCATCCTGTTCCTGCTCTATCGCAGCGCACCCTACGTGCTGCTACCCGGCCGACTGCAATGGGCGATCTCTGGGGTATGGCCCTATATCTGGGGTCTGCTGATCCCGTTCGGGGTCACCGCGTTGCTCTACGTCTTTTTCCTCCGAAGGCAAACGTATCTGGTGGCGGTACTGCGAACCTGGGAATAGCTAGAGCAAGTCGGTCCAGGCCGGCATCTTCAGCTTCGCCGGCCATCGCTTCAGTTGAAAGGGCTTGATATCTAAAACTTCCGTGCCGTCATAGGCATCCAAACCCTGCACGTGCAGCGTATTCCCTTCGACGGACAAAAGGCGCACCAGAGTCAAGGCCAGAGGGTTGGGGCGATGCGGGCTGCGGGACGCAAACAGACCCACTTCCGGCAAATCGGTGCGCCCGCAAGGATGCACTCTCAGCCGTAGTTCGCTGTTTTCAAGCAAGAAAATGACGTAAATATGGGAAAACGAATCCAGACCGTACAGGCCCCCCACGAATTGTGATTGGATCCTGATCTGGGAGCTGACCTGCTTCCAATCAACCGATTTTGTGCCAAAAGGGATGGCGTTGTGCACCCA
>JAPLHX010000154.1 GCA_026389415.1 Coprothermobacterota bacterium
GACCCCACATCACCTGCAGGGAAATGGTGCATTGAGGATAAAGGGCATAGATCATGAACCGATTGCCGGCATAGATGGTTTCCTCCTGGCGCAGGTCCACTACCACCAATCGGTCGAACACGCTGCTGCAACGCCGCAGCATTTGTTGAAAAAGCTCCTGGTGGCCAAAATATAGGTCGGTGCGCTCCTTGACATCCGGTAGATTGAGGATCTGCTTGATGTCGTGGTCGCGACAATAGGTGATCAAGTCCATCATCAGTTGGTAATTGGATACGCGGAAGGTCCTGAACCGACCCAAACCGGTACGGGGGTCCATTACGAAGTCCAGCAACGGCCAGCCCGCGGGATGAAGGATTTCCTCCAGGCCGAAGTCGGCCGAATCCGCCTTGTCTACGGCTTGCAGGATCTCCGGCGAGATGGTAGGAAAGCGGGATGCACCGCCGTAATAGTCGTATAGGACCCGTGCGGTGGAGGGAGCATCCGCTGCCATCACCAGATTCGCAGGTGTTTCCCCGAGGCGGGACAGTTCGCTGGAGTGGTGGTCAAATGCAAGATGTACCTTGGCTACATAGGGCAGGTTGGTGGTGATATCACCCGGTCCCAGCTCCACTTTGCCATCCTGCACGTCCTTGGGGTGAACGAACTTGATCTCATCGATTAAATCCAGCTCTCGCAACAGCATCGCTGCCACCAGGCCATCCATATCACTGCGTGTCACCAAGCGGAACTTCATAGGCATCAGGTCCTCCTTGATCGCGAACCTCGGTATTTCCGGACTGTTTCCCATTGTAACAGGAGGCGGGATTCCACTCGATCCGGACGAATCTTCTTACCGACGGGAAGGTCGCGGCCTCCACAGACGCTTGATGCCCTCCAGGACGATCATACTCCCGACACAAATGGAGGCGATGATCCCCCAATCCAATCCGCTCAAGGGAACCGTCTGGAAAAGGTCGTTGAGAAAGGGAAGATACAGCAGGGCCAGTTGGAGCATCAGGGAGCCAAGACAAGCCCAAAGGAGATACCGATTCTGGAAGAAGGCCGCCCTCCAAGTCCCTCCCAGTTGCGAGCGGGACGTGAAGGCAAACAACAACTCCAGCAAGACCAGAGTGGTAAACGCCATGGACTGTCCCCGTCCCCCCTCTCCGTTGCCGAACCAGAAAGCGAGCAGGGTACCCGCTGTCATGATCAGAGCCGAGATGGCGATCCAGAGATAAAGCGGTCGAGTAAATACCCCTTCCTTTCGTGGGCGGGGCGGATGCTGCATCACGTTAGCTGCCGCCGGGTCCATTCCCAACGCCAAAGCCGGAAGGCCGTCCGTCACCAGGTTCATCCAGAGGATCTGGGGCGCGGTCAGCAGCACGCCGGCCGCTGGAAAGAGGAAAAACCCCAGGAATACCGAAAGCACTTCTCCCAGATTGCAGGATAGAAGAAAGGAAAGGAATTTGCGGATGTTGGTAAAAATGGTGCGTCCTTCCTCCACGGCGCTGACGATGGTGGCGAAGTTATCGTCGGTCAGGATCATGTCCGCCGCTTCCTTGGTGACATCTGTGCCGGTGATCCCCATCGCCACACCAATGTCGGCTTTCTTGAGGGCTGGTGCGTCGTTGACGCCGTCGCCGGTCATGGCGACCACATTTCCCAGCTGCTGATAGGCGACCAGGATCCGCACCTTGTCTTCGGGCGAGACGCGGGCGTAGACCGAGATATGCGGCGCCGCTTGCAGCAATTCCGGATCGGACCAGGTGGAGAGTTCCGTTCCGGTGATCGCTTCCCGTTCATGGCCAATCAGGTTCAGCTGCGAGCCGATCGCGGTCGCTGTCAGCAAATGGTCTCCGGTGATCATCACCGGCTTGATGCCGGCTTGGCGACAGGTGGCAATCGCTTGTTTGGCCTCTGCTCTGGCCGGGTCTCGCATCGCCGCCAACCCCAAGAACACCATCCCTTGTTCCCAGTCCGTCTCTTCCCCTTGGGT
>JAPLHX010000227.1 GCA_026389415.1 Coprothermobacterota bacterium
CGCGGCACTACTGGCAGGAAGTCAGCCGGATCCCGGGAATCACCGTCTGGGGGCCGGGGTTCGCCGGCGTCGAACGGGCACCGACGGTCTCCATCACCATCGATGGTTTGTCGCCGCGGGACGCAGCGACCCAACTGGCGCGGAAAGGGATCTTTCTCTGGGACGGGGACTTCTATGCGATCCGCGCGATGGAAGTGCTCGGATTGGCCCAGACCGGTGGTGTGCTCCGCAGCGGGATTTCCCTTTACAACACGCAAGCGGAAATTGACCGCCTGCTGGAGGGTCTCGAGGGGCTGGCCCGCATTGGGCCAGGACATGCTGCCGCAGGCTGATATGATCCGCATCCTGCTCGTCGGGTTCGGCCACGTTGGCCGTCGTCTGGCAGAAATCCTGTCTTGCCGATCCCTTTATCCGGGTTTGGCCGGCTTGAATGTTTCCATCGTCGGGATCACCACCGGGCGACATGGATCCCTGATTCGTCCGCAGGGGGTTGACCTTTCCGCTGCTCTAAAAGATTGGCAGTCCACCGAGCATTTTCCTGTCTGTGCCGGCGGGGTTTCCATGATGGATAGTCTGCAAGCGATCCGCTCGATGGATTACGATGTACTGGTGGAGCTTTCCACTCTCAGCGTTGCGGCGCGAGGAGAACCCGCCATCACGCACGTGCGGGAAGCGCTGGCGCGCGGCAAACACGTCATCACAGCCAACAAGGGCCCGGTGGCCTGGGCTTATCGTTCGCTGCGCGACCTGGCCGCCGCACGGGAAGTTTCCTTCCTCTACGAGGGCACCGTGATGGACGGGGCACCCATTTTCAATCTGGTGCATCGATGCCTAGCTGGAAACACGATTCGCCGGATTGAGGGGATTCTCAATTCCACCACCAACGTCATTCTGACGGCGATGGAAAACGGAATGAGCCTGGAGCAAGGTCTGGCATTGGCCCAACAAGAGGGCGTAGCCGAGGCGGACGCCCGCCTGGACCTGGACGGCTGGGATGCGGCAGTCAAGCTCAGCGCCCTGGCCAATGCCGTGATGGGTGGTGAGCTGTCGCCGGAGGAAGTGGAGCGGCAAAGCCTGTTCTCCTTGCCTCCCGAGCAAGCGCGAACTACCCTGGCGAGCGGTTTTCGCCTGAAGATGGTCTGCCGGGTGGAACGAACCGACAGCGGCTTACGGGCTTCGGTGAAAGCCACGGAAGTACCCCTCTCCGACCCGCTGGCGTTGGTAGCAAATAGGGGTTCGATGATCCGCATCACCACGGATCTGCTGGGCCAGTTCACCCTCACCCAGGAACACCCCAATCTGACCAGTACCGCCTACGCTGTGATCAGCGATCTGTTTTGTCTTTTGGGAAGGCAATGAATCACTGACGATCCCGGGATTGATCCTTAAACGGAAGAAAGCGCTTGGAAAGGGGCGAACGATGCTATGACAAGGCCGTTGCATTGGTCTCCACCATCGGACTGGCTAAAAATCACGACGATCGAAACCCACGCCGGCGGGGAACCCCTGCGGGTGATCGTGGAAGGGCTGCCTCCCATCCCGGGCGACACCATCCTGGCCAAGCGGCGCTTTCTCAAAGAGAACCTGGATTTCCTGCGAACGGCATTGATGTGGGAACCGCGGGGCCACGCCGACATGTACGGCGCCATCGTGACGGAGCCGGTGACCCCGGACGGCGATATTGGCGTGCTGTTTCTGCACAACGAGGGTTTCAGCACGATGTGTGGACACGGCGTGATCGGGTTGGCCAAGGTGTTGCTGGACACCCATTGGCTGGAAAAGCCGGGGGACGAGCCCGTGATCCGCATGGACACTCCCGCCGGCCGGGTGACGGCGACGGCACACCGTTCCGCCGGAATCGTGCAGACCGTTTCCTTCCAGAATGTGCCCTCCTTCGTCTACGCCCAAAACCAGATCGTGGAAGTTCCCGGAGTGGGCCCCATTCGCTACGACGTAGCGTTCGGCGGCGCGTTCTATGCCTTTGTACCGGCCGAAGCTCTGGGCGTCGGGCTGGAACCCCAGGATTTCCGCCGTTTAATCGACCTGGGCATCAGGATCAAGCGGGCTGTGATGGCTAGCCTGCCGATCTGCCACCCCTTCGAGGAGGACCTCGGGTTTCTCTACGGCACCATCTTCGTCGGTGCTCCGATGGACCCCGTACATCACAGCCGAAATGTTTGTATCTTTGCCGACGGGGAAGTGGACCGTTCCCCTACCGGCACCGGCGTCAGTGCCCGTACGGCCCTGCACGTCCTCCGGGGGGAACTTGCCCTGGGAGAGCCCTTTACGGTGGAAAGCATCCTGGGGACTTGCTTTACCGGCAAAGCAGTAGCCCAGACGCAATTCGGCCCCTATGCCGCCGTCATCCCCGAAATTTTGGGCAGTGCCTCCATTGTCGGCCAAGCCCAATGGTGGATCGACCCCACGGACCCCTTGCAGCACGGGTTCATCCTCCGCTAGCACCACAGTGCAAACCCTACCTTCCAAGGACATGACTTGACCTTTCTTGAAATGACAAAGGCGGCGCGACTATACTGTCTAGTTAATGAAGCAATTCCTTGCAAGCGACAAAGACGGAGAGGAGGTGGAGCCAGAAACGCAATTCCCCTGTTTCGGTAAAGCAGTTCCCAGTTCACTTTGAAAAGTAGGAAAAGGAAAGGTAGGAAAAGGAAAAGATGAGGAAAGTTTTTGTTTCACTGTTTGTAGCGATTTTGTCCCTGATGCTGTTGCTTACCGGCTGCGGCGGTGGTACGACCACCCCCACAGCCACTCCCACAACCACCCCCACCATCCCACCACCGCCCGTTGAGAAAATCGTGATCGGATTGCAGGCTCCGATTACCGGTGACTTCTCTGCGGAAGGCCAATGGGCCAAGCAGTGCGTGGAAGTGGCGCAAGATCTGATCAATAAAGCCGGAGGCGTGCTGGGCAAGCAGATAGAGATCGTCGTGGTGGATGACGGCTCCAATGCCAAAGACAGTGCCACCGCCGCCCAGAAGATGATCTCCCAGGGCCTGAAGGAAGTGATCGCTTCCTACGGCTCCTCCGTGACCCGTCCCGCCGCAGACCTCTACGACAAGAACAAGGTCGTTTCCGTGGGTTATGGCTGCACGGCCGTCTCCTTAACGATGGAGACCCAGCGTCCCTACTTCTTCCGCACCGCCGGACGGGATGACACCCAGTCCGAATTCTTCGCCAAGTTCGCGGTCGAGAAGCTCGGCGCCAAGAAGATCGCCATCATGCACGACAACCAGGACTACGGTAAGGGCGTGGCCGACGACGCCAAGAAATTTCTCCAGCCCTCCATCGACGCCGGCACGACCGAGATCGTCTACTTCGACGCGATTACCAAAGGCCAGTCCGACTACTCCGCAGCCATCACCAAGTTGAAAGAGATCGCCCCCGATTTATGGTTTTTTACCGCCTACTACAACGAAGCTGCCCTTCTGATTAAGCAAGCGCGTGAGATGGGCTTCGATGTGACCTTCGTCGGCAACAACTCCGTACCGACGCCGGACTTCGAGAAAGTAGCCGGCGACGCGATCAAAGGCACCTACATGCTGAACGAGCCGATGCCCCAATTCTTGACCTTCCCCGAGTCCAAGACCTTCATGGACGCTTACAAAGCAAAATATAACGAGCTGCCGGGTTCTATCTGGGCCGTCTACGCCGCTGACGCCTTAAACGCCCTCTGCGCCGCCATCAAAACGGCCGGCACCACCGACCCGGACAAAGTGGCCGCCACCATGCGAACCATGACCGACGCCAAAGGTATCACCGGTCCCTTGATGTTCACCGACCGTGGCGACCGCAAGAACATCCCCTACTACGCTTACCTGTACAACAACGACGGGAAACTGGAGCTGTTCTGGCCTAAATAGCTCGTCTCCATCCGGTTAGAAGGGAGAGAGGTCCCGCATGGACACCCTCATTCAGCAATTGATCAACGGGCTCACCATCGGCTCCTTCTACGCGCTGGTAGCTTTGGGCTATTCCATGGTTTATGGCGTGATGAAGCTGATCAACTTCGCCCATGGGGACCTCTTTACCCTTGGAAGTTATATTGGCTATACCGTATTGGTGGTTGGCGCAAGTTGGGTGACCGCCACCTTCGGCATTTGGGGAGGAATGGCCATTGCCTTGGTTGCGGCCATGATCGGCATCGGCGTAGCCGGTTTGGTGATGGAACGGATCGCCTACCGCCCCGTCTATAAAGCGGGTCGACTTCCGCTGGTGGTCTCGGCCCTCGGCATGTCCTTTGTCATCTCCCAGGGGATCATGGCGATCTGGGGGCCCAATCCGCAAGCCTACCTCAGCGGATGGACGCCCAAGGACTTTCTCCAATTCGGAAACATCCGGGTTCCCGTTCTGCAGATTGCGATCCTGGTGCTGGCATTGGGTTTAATGGCTTTAATCTATTGGTTGGTGGAGAGAACCACTTTCGGAGCCGCCATTCGAGCCGCTGCCCAAGACCGAGATACCGCGACGCTGATGGGGATTAATTTCAATCTGATTATCTTCTTCGTGTTTGCCTTAGGACCGGCTCTAGGTGGCATGGCTGGGGTGATGCAAGGACTCAAGTACACCCGTATCTCATTTAATATGGGTTGGTTGTACGGTTTGAAAGCATTTACGGCCACCATTTTGGGCGGGATCGGCAATATCCCTGGAGCCATGATTGGCGGCCTTCTTCTGGGGGTGATGGAAGCCCTGTTCGAGGGATATGTGTCCGGTGCCTGGAAGGATGTCTTCATCTTTCTGATTTTGATCTTGGTGCTCATCTGGCGACCCACTGGCCTGTTCGGTGAGAAAACAGCGGAAAAAGTGTAGCGATGGCCGATCTTACTTCCAAGCTGACCCAGCGCATCTCCAAGACCCAAGGTCAATCACCGCAGCGGAAGTTCCCCCGGGCGACCGGTCTTGTCCTGCTGGTGGCAGCCATTGCCCTGTTGGGTGCCTTTCCCCTGTTGCCGTTTGTGAACAACTACTTAATCGATGTCGGGTTCATCGTGGGTATCTATGCCTTGTTGGGACTGAGCCTGAACATCGTGCTGGGGGAAGTGGGCCTCTTTGATCTGGGCCATATGGCTTTCTGCGCCATCGGTGCCTACACCACCGGCATCCTCTTCCACCAGCTGCACCTGCCGATTGTGATCCTGCTTCCGATCAGCGCCATCGTGGCCGGCGGATTTGCCTACCTGGTGACTTCCCCGGTCATCCACCTGCGGGGCGACTATCTCTGCATTGTGACCATTGGCATCGGGGAGATCGTCCGACTTGTGTTGCAGAACAACCCCGGCGGCTTGACGAACGGACCGAACGGCATCGGCAACATCGGCAATCCCGACTTCGGCCTATTTTCCATTCAGAGTCCCACCCAGTTCTATTACTACATCTGGATTGTGATTGGACTGGTCATCATCGGGTTGATCAATCTGCAAAAGTCGCGCGTGGGTCGCGCCTGGAACTACATCCGGGAAGATGAGATCGCTGCCAAGGCCAACGGCATCGACGTGCGGGCCTTCAAGTTGCTGGCATTCGTTCTGGGAGCTGCTATCGCCGGTATCGCCGGAAATATCTATGCTTCCAAGTACATGTTCATCGAGCCGAACAATTTCAGCTTTATGGAATCCGCTCTGCTGTTCTGCATCGTGCTGTTGGGCGGTCTCGGATCAATCCCGGGCAGCCTGTTGGGCGCGGCCGTGATCGTGATTTTCCCGGAGATCTTCCGCCAGTTTGCCAGCTATCGCTTGCTGTTCTTCGGTGCGGCCCTGATCGTGATGATGATTTTCCGCCCAGGTGGTCTCTGGCCACGGCGCAGAGAAGGACTCGGGTTCGCCGGCCTGGGCATTCGCAAGCTGCCTCGAGACGAAAATGCCTTGCTGGCGGAAGCCCCCGTTCCTCCTCGCCCCGGTACTGTCCCCCTAAAGACCTATCGGTTACCTCCAGTGACCGTCGCCATGTCCGAAGGATTGATCCTGGAGACGAAGGCCATTACTCTAAAATTTGGGGGGCTGGTGGCCGTAAGCAACTTCGATATGAGCGTGGTCACCGGCAAAATTACATCCCTGATTGGCCCCAACGGCGCCGGCAAGACCACTCTGTTCAACGTGATCACCGGCATCTACCGACCCAACAAAGGTAAGGTGGTCTTCCAGGGACGTGATATTACCAAGCTGAAACCTCATACCATCATCGGGGCCGGCATCGCCCGCACCTTCCAGAACATCCGCCTGTTCCCCAGCCTGACCTGCATCGAGAACGTGATGTCCGGTCCCCATTGCCACGCTAAGGAAGGCACCTGGCCGGCCGTGTTCCGCACGCCGGCTCAGGCTCGGGAGGAACGAAAGATCGTGGAGCTGGCTTCCTACCGCTTAAACCAAGTGGGCCTCTGGGCCTTCCGCAACGAGCTGGCCAAGAATTTGCCCTACGGCAAGCAGCGGCTGCTGGAATTGGCGCGGGCCCTCGCCACCAGCCCCAGCCTGCTGATCCTAGACGAACCCTCCTCCGGCTTAAACGACAAGGAGACCGAAGACCTGATGGCGATGCTCCAGGTTTTCCTTGGGGAGGGATTCACCATGCTCTTAATCGAGCACGACATGAACGTGGTGATGGGCATCTCCGACTGGGTGACGGTGATGGACATGGGGTCCAAGATCGCCGAAGGCCCACCCCGGGAGATCTACAACAATCCTTTAGTGATCGAGGCCTACCTCGGCAAGGAGGAGGACTGAGATGGCCGCCGTGCTGCAGGTGGAAACCCTGTTCGTGTCCTACGGAGCGGTGGAGGCCCTCAAGGGGATCTCCCTCGAGCTGGACGAAGGGGACATCGTGGCCGTGCTGGGTTCCAACGGCGCCGGCAAGACCACCCTGCTGAAGTCCATCTCCCGTCTGCTGGTGCCCCGAAGCGGATCGATCCGGCTGCGCGGTGCCGACATCAACAAGTTTGCCCCCTACCAACTGATCCAGCAGGGGATCGCCCACGTGCCGGAAGGACGAAAGGTCTTCGCCACCCTGACGGTGGAAGAGAACCTGCGGATGGGCGTCTTTGGCGTACGCACCATGGCTCCGGGGAAGGAATACAAAAAAACGCGGGAATGGATCTTCCGGCTGTTTCCTCGGCTGTTGGAACGGCGCAAGCAGTTGGCTGGCACCCTTTCCGGCGGAGAGCAGCAGATGCTGGCCATCGGCCGCGGCCTGATCTCCAAACCCAGCCTGATGCTGTTGGACGAACCATCCCTGGGCCTGGCCCCGGTGATCGCGCAGGAGATCTTCCGCGTGATCCGCCAGATCCACCAGGAGGAGAAGGTCTCGATCCTGCTGGTGGAGCAGAACGCGCGCAAGGCGTTGGGATTGGCCCGCTACGGCTACATTCTGGAGACGGGCAAGATCGCCATCCAGGGGGAAGCCTGCGACCTGCGCAACGACGAGCGGGTGAAAGCGGCCTACCTGGGCGGCGCGAAGGTAAACATCTCAGCCTGCGGCAGCATGTCTTGATGATCTGTCTGTAGGCTACTGGTGTCCGAACGCCGATGCCCTAGGGGATAGCTCCAAGCCCAGCTTTTCGCGCCAAATCCGCCTCGGTGGTAGCTCCGGTGATCCGATCGATAATTTTGCCATCGGGGCCGATAATGAACATCTCAGCCTGCGGCAGCATGTCTTGCCCGAATCTGGTACAGCTCAGCAATATCCGCTCCCTGTTCCGCGTTGAGCACAATCGGGAAACCGATCGGGGTGCTCTGCAGGAAATCGTTCAAGGCGTTTCGTTGCCCGTCGACTTCCACGCTCAATATCGCTACCTTGCTGCGGTAAGACTTGTAAAATCGATTCAATTCCGGGATTTCACCGCGGCAGGGAGAGCACCACATCGCCCAGAAATTGAGAATCGTCGTTTGACCCCTGAACTCGGTGAGGGAAATCGTTTCATTGTTAACGGTATTGGCATTGAAATCGGGGGCAAAATTGCCGGGAAATGGACTCTGCATCTTCTGGCTTGGGGAACTGTCAGGATAGGGATTCTGCGTCTCCTGGCTTGGTGAAGGAACTATCGTTACACAGGCGGATAAGAGCAGGGCTGCCAAAACCACCATGACAACAACCTTCCACGACTTCATTCAAAAACACCTTTCTTCGATTCCTCTGATCGCCTAAAAGATCCTATGCTAATCTTCTTACGATTCCGGCTTTCCCGTAGTCAGCCTCAACTAGTTTTTTCTCTTCCTCCCTGCTGCAGGCATCCATACGATCTATCTTACCCATTAACCCGATGGAATTGAACTCCCGTAGTAGCGCCAATGGCTTTCAATCGCTCGTGGCGATCCGCGAGCTTTCCCCTAACCAACAAGCCAAACTTCATCAGTTTGCCTTGCCTCTACCCGGTCCGATCACAGATCAATTGGGTGTATTGCTATGGAGCCAGCCGGAAAAGCCCGTTGCCATTTGTACCGGCATAAAGGATGCCTGATGAGTCGATGACCAGGCACTGCCACGCCGTCCGGCAAACTGCCAATGCGCAGCATGATCATGCAAACGAGCCATCGATCGCCCTGCGGCGCGGAAATGGCCGGGCCGGACACCGTGTTTGATCATCCGTCCCTTTACCCAGCGAACGAGAGACACATTGCGGGAACCCGGCACGAACGGCACAGCCACTTCGGCGATCCAGGCACCTTCCCGCGTGAGCATCGGCTCCGGTACGGGCAGATCGGCTTCTGTGCGCAAGGCGGAGAGCCACTGCAATTCCGAAACCGCCGCTTCGGGGGTTTGGTAACCGGGTTGAAGCAGGCGCAATAAATAGACCCCTTCCCTGAACAACCCTTCTGTGACTGGCGTCGGGGTGGGATGAGGCTCCACCAAGCGGAACAGGAGATTTCCGGCATCCCGGAGCAACTCTAGGCGCGCGTTGCCCAACCCGTATGCGTCCAACGCTGTGCGGACCAGTTTTGCCAACCTGCGCAATTTGCCGCGGTAGGTTAAGGTTTGATACGGTTTCATGTTTTTACACCCTTTTCCCCTTGCTACGAATGGCGGTTCTCGTTGAACTCAGAAAACCTCTGGCGACATTCTTAAATCCGTCGTTGCATCGGATTAGATGAAATGGATCCCCAATCGTTCGTTGAAGGACAGAAGATGGTGGTTTGCTCCTGGCGGAAACGGGCGATGGTGGCGAGATCAAGGGAGTGATCGCGTCAAATTGTCCGACTATGTGATCAGAGGACGATCCGATGAAGAAGAAAACTCAAGTCATGCCGAGAAAAACGCTAACCCATCAACAAGTGGTGGATCTGGTAATGACCTTGCCCCCCGCGCTGATCGGCGTGTACAACTTCATGCTCTTCGTGATGTCCCATCTCTTGATGCCGGCCGCGGTGGCTGACATTTTCGGTGAAACCGCAGAGGAAATGCGCACCGCCGAAGCGGAGTGGGATCAACAGTTTGAGACCTCCCGCGAAAATCTGCGAGCTATCGCGCATGAAGCCGCCGAAGAATTTCGCGCTGGGCGCACCAAACCAATGGAATTCTCTCCTGAAGGTCGGCTTGTCCGCTGAAGTCTCACACCGCCTCGTGATTTTGGGGATTCTACGACAACTTGTCCGTAGAGGTCCAACAATGCGCCGTGTGATGATGATCGTTTGGCCCAACACCGGAAATCTCAGGTGGCGAAGCCGTCCCAAGCATTTTCCGGCTCGGTGTTTGGTCTTCTATTTAGGTATCGGCAATCGGCTCCTCCACTTCTCCGGATCCTGGGAGCAATGGAAGACCGAATAGACAATACAGCGATTTTGATCCGGCGCAAACTCGAAGAAGATGGCAAAAGGGAAGCGACGGACAAGTGACCTGCGGTAGGACTCATGAATTGTCGCATAGCCGAGTGGGGTGCGCTCAATCGCAAGAAGAGCTGTCTCGATACAGCGCAGGAATTCCATGCCGAGTCCCAGCGACTGTTCTTCGTACCACAGGTATGCTTCCGCGACGTCTGCCTTGGCCTCGGGGAGAAGGATGGGAGTCTCAGTCATCTCGGCTTTAGATTGGACCTCTTGACTTGATCCCAAGTGTCTCCGGAATCGGGATTTTGCAGATAACTCTTTTTCCGCTGGGCCAGTTCATCATTCTGCCACTGCAGGACAGACAGATTTGCGTTGCTTCGCGCAATGCTGTCCCA
>JAPLHX010000202.1 GCA_026389415.1 Coprothermobacterota bacterium
GCAATGCCACACCGGAACAGGCGGAGGAAGTTCATGCGATCCTGCGCGGCCTAGCGATTGAACGCTGGGGCTCCGCTGTGGGTGAAGCGATTCGCATTCTTTACGGCGGGAGTGTGAGGGCATCGAATATCGATGCCTTAATGGCGATGCCCAATCTGGACGGTGCTTTGATTGGTGGCGCCAGTCTCTCGGCTGTGGAATTCCTTCGGATCGTCCATTTTCAAGGCTAGATCAACTTGACAAAACCATCATATTCCACCAGACAGCGCCTCGCAATCACTGCAGGACCGAATGGATGCGGCGGGGATTGCATGCGCCCGTCTCGCGGGTATTCCAATCGGGAACGAAAGGCAAGATGTCCCTCGTCAGTCTGAAGGGGATTGTACTGCACACCAAACCCTGGAAAGAACATGACAAACTGGTCCTGCTCTACACCCGGGAGCGGGGTAAGTTGTCAGCGATGGCCCGGGGTGGACGAAAACCGCACAGCGGGTGGGGTGCCGCCCTGGAACCGCTCACCGTCCTCGATTTTCTCCTGTTCGAAAAGGAGGGGCGCCGTCTGATCACGCAATGGCAAATCGAGCAGAGTCACGCCGCTTTGCGCGGCGATCTACCCGGTATAGCCGTGGCCCTGTACTGGACGGAATTGCTGGCGGAACTGGCGCAAGAGAACGATCCGAATCAACGGGTCTATCAAGAGCTTACGGATGCGCTGTCTGTCCTTGGGGCCGGGCTGGAACCGGTCGTGACCAACAATGCCTTTCTGCTCAAACTGCTCTCTCTCCTGGGGTTCTGGCCTCGGTTGGATTCCTGTGTGTCTTGCGGTGGCCCGGTGTCCGGCAAGGTGGTGATCTTTAATCCGAAGGCGGGCGGGGTTCTCTGCCCTCAATGCCAGGTCTTCGGCCGCAGCATTACGGTACGGGCAACAACTCTTGCCCGGGCACGCGCATTGGTCGGGTTTGCATGGGATGAACTTCGTTCTGATCCGGAATCTGACGGGGAATTGCAGGAATTGTTGCGGCTCTTCCTTGGCGTCCACCTAGAGAAGGGGTTTTCCCCCGTATTGACCTTTTTCTCACGCCTGGATCAAACCGTATTGTCCCCGCCGACTCGCGATCCGAACACTCGATAAAGCGGCGGTCCCATGATGGGAATCGTTTTCTTGCAAAGCATTCCAGAGAGCGATAAATTTATTATTTAGATTTGATGAACTTCCAAGACCTGATCTTTACCCTAGAAAACTACTGGGCGCAGCGTGGTTGCGTGATCGAGCAGCCCTACGATCTGGAGGTGGGAGCCGGTACAATGCACCCGGCCACCTTTTTCCGCGTTTTGGGAAAACGCCCTTGGCGAACCGCCTTCGTGCAGCCATCCCGCCGTCCGGCGGATGGACGGTTCGCCCAAAACCCGTACCGGGTCTATCGGCATTACCAATACCAGGTCATCCTGAAACCCTCCCCGACGGATGTCCAGGATCTCTATCTGGATTCCCTGCGGGCGATGGGACTGGATTTGAAAGAGCACGACATTCGTTTCGAGGAAGACAACTGGGAGTCCCCTACCTTGGGGGCTTGGGGGACCGGTTGGCAAGTGACGTTGGATGGTTTGGAGATCACCCAGTTCACCTACTTCCAGCAAGCGGGTGGCTACGACTTGAAACCAATTTCAGCCGAGTTGACGTATGGCTTGGAGCGATTGGCAATGTACCTCCAAGGGGCCCGGTCCGTGTTCGATGTGCGCTGGCAGAAGGACGTTCGTTACGGCGACATCCATCGTGCCACGGAAGTGGAGTGGTGCCAATATGCCTTCCACCAAGCCAATCCGGATCGTCTGTGGGAACTGTTCCGTCTCTATCAAGAGGAAGCCGGCCACTGCAACGAGCAGGGTTTAGTGCTTCCTGCTTATGAATACGCGCTCAAGCTGTCGCATACCTTCAATTTGCTGGATGCCCGGGGTGCGGTCTCGGTAGCCCAGCGCACCGATTTGATCGGAAGAATTCGCCAGATCGTGCGAGAATGCGCCCGTCAAACTCTGGAGCGAGAAAATGTCTGACCTGTTATTCGAGGTAGGGGCTGAAGAGATCCCCGCCCGATTCCTGGCTCTAGCGCAACAATCTTTAAGGGAGCGAGCCAAACGGGCGTTGGAAGGCGGCGGATTCTTGTTCCGGGAATTGGAAAGCTGGGTTACGCCGCGCCGGTTGATCCTCTATGCCTACGACCTGGATTTTGATCCTGCTCGTGCTGTAGTTCGAAAAAAGGGACCTGCGACCAGAATCGCCTTCGGCGAGGACGGCCGGCCCACTCCCGCATTGCTTGGTTTCTTGCGAAAAGAAGGCGGCGAGCTGTCCCAGGTCATTCATCAAGACGAATATATCTACCTGGAGAAGCGCATCGAGCGTCAGCCCCTGGAGCTGTTGGCGGATTTGCTTCCCCCGATCGTATCCGGGTTACCGTTTGCCAAAAGCATGCGCTGGGGGGAAGGCTTATGGTCCTTTGTACGGCCGGTGCGCTGGCTGGTGGCTCTCTGGGGTCGAGAGGTCGTTCCATTGCACCTGTTCGACTGCCAGAGCGGAAACACCACCTTCGGCTTGCGTTTTTTTTCCGGCACCATCCATTTGGATCGGGCGGAAGAGTACCGAACCACGCTGGAGGATCATTTCGTATTGGTATCCCCTGCGGAACGCCGCGAGCGACTGGAAGGCTCAGTGGAGGAATTGGCCCATGAAGTAGGCGGAGAACCGCTCTGGCCGGAAGGCCTGCTCGACGAATTGGTTTTTCTCCACGAATACCCCACACCCTTCCGTGCCACGTTCCCAGAACGGTATCTGGAGCTTCCCAAGGATGTCTTGATCACGGTGATGCGGCATCACCAAAAACATTTGCCGATCACCGAGGATGGGGCGGAGCTGCTGCCGTATTTCTTCTGTTTCCGCGAAGGACCAGCCCTGGGTGAGGAGATCGTGGTGCGGGGAAACCAGGAAGCCCTGATCGGTCGCCTGGATGACGCTGAGCTCTTCTTCGCCCAAGATCAGACCATCCCCCTGGCTGAACGAGTCTGCCGGCTATCCGGAATCTCCTTCCAGGAAAAATTGGGGACCTTGCTCGATAAAACCGACCGTCTTTGCGCATTAGTGCATACCCTGGGGCAAACATTGGTTTGGGACGAGGAGGCAAGATCCTGTGCCGAACGGACTGCCAGGCTAGCCAAGGCAGACCTCACTACCGCTTTAGTGATCGAGTTGCCCGAATTGCAGGGGATCATCGGCCGTGACTACGCCCAACGGCAAGGAGAACTGCCGGAGGTGGCCGCCGGCATCGCAGATCACTATCTACCTCGCTATTTGCAGGATCGGCTGCCCACCAGTGAAAGCGGATGGTTGGTGGGATTGGCCGACCGCCTGGACACGTTGGGAGCGTTCTTCGCCATCGGCCTGGAGCCTACCGGTTCTGCCGATCCCTTCGCCTTGCGTCGGGCCGGCCAGGGCCTGCTCTCCCTCTTGCTGGGGAAAGAGTCCAATCTATCCCTGGAGACCTTACTGGCACAAGAAGCGCAGATCTTGGAAGAATTCGGTAAATCCTGGCTTCTTTCCCAGACGGACACCGCTCCCTGCGACCGCCTGTTCTCCTTCCTGGAAGGACGGCTACGTTTCCTGCTGGAAGAGAAGGGATTCGCATTCGAAGTGATCAGCGCGGCCATCGCACCCCGGCCGCTGATTCCGACACAGGCGCTCGAACGAGCCGAGAGGATCCAAAGGGAGTGGGACAACCCAAGCCTGGAGCAACTGGCCTTGTCCGCCAAGCGGATGAAGAATATCCTGCGAACGGCCAACCCGGAAATTTTCACGCTGCAGCCGGAATCGTTGGAGCCAGAAGCACAATCGCTGCTGGAAGCGGTGTTGCGGACCAACCGGCTGGACTACTCAGCCTGCGGCAGCATGTCCAACCAGCCTGCGGCAGCATGTGATGCACTGTGGTCAGCCCTGGTGGAGCTATCTCCCAAGGTATCTTTATTCTTCGATCAGGTGCTGGTCCTGTGCGAAGACCGCTTGCGACGGGAAAGCCACCTGGCCTTACTGCAAAAAACACAGAAATTGTTCGGGCAGTTTGCGGATTTTTCCGCTCTGCCATTCTAATGTGGTTCATCCGGGTTGCTTTTTTCCGCCCGAGAGAATAGATAGAAAATTCCGTCTGGAGGATTTTGAATGACTAAATACGTGTACGAATTCCATGAAGGCAACGGAAAAATGCGTGAGCTGCTGGGCGGTAAGGGTGC
>JAPLHX010000094.1 GCA_026389415.1 Coprothermobacterota bacterium
CTTTGACGATGCCGTGATCTCGGCCTATCGCGCCAAGCTGCGTGAGCTGTTTGCAGTGGAGCGGGATCGGTCAGTGCGGACGCTGGAACGAGCCCGCGCGCTGTTCGAATTACTAGGGAAGCTCGATTCGTACGCGCGCGAACTGGAGCAATTTTCCGGTCTATTTGCCGTGGAACTTGATACGGGCGAAGATGTCAGACGCATCTTGTTTGGTTTGAAAGAGGCCTTTGGATATAAAGCTTTCGACAGCGAGCAAGCCGATCCGACAGAAGTGCAGGACTTGGCCGTGCGTTTGGCTAATTACCACAGCGTGCAACGGTTCCTGGAGTTGGAACCCGAATTACGGTTGGGCATGCAGTTCGCTCGCTACCCGTTGCCGGAGGATTCTTCCCTGCGGAATTTGCGGGCCGAGCAGAAGGAGGTTGGCAAGAAGCTTTCCAACCTGCAGCGCTACATCGATTCGGATGCTCTGGCCAAAACTGAATTGGTTGGATCGGCACAGCCGGCGGAGGGAACGACGGGGACCATCCGCTCGCTGCTGAACAATTACCGGTTGACTTACCTAGCCCTGCACGACCAGATTACGACCGAGGTGGAGAAGTGCCGGATGTCTATCGACTCCCCGTTGCACAAACGACAGATAGACGCCTTGCGGACAATGGAAAAGATCGGTGCGCTGCGGGGGGCCTTGGCCACCGAGCTCGAAGCGAAACAAAAAGAGCTTCTGCAACGCCTATTCCACTGCCCGGGTTCCTCTCGCGCCTCCGTGGAAACCCAACTGAAGCAGGGGCCGGAACACGAGTGTGGCCTGACATTTCACCGGGCACAGGAAATTACTGCCCAGGCAAAGGACACGGCCGCTGAAGCGGAGAAAGTGTTCCTGACCGCTATACACGCGAAAATGGAAGTCTTTTTCAACCCGGCCGTGCACGAACGTTTGCAGCAAGGAACGGATGAACCAGCGGTCGCGCAGTTGTTGGCCTGCCCGGATGCACCGTCGGTGTGGGAGTTTCTCTGGGCCGAGGTGATGACGAACCCCGCCATCGTGGAAACCATCAACCGCTACCTGAAAAAGATCCAGGTGAAACGGGTCCGCCTGGCTGATTTCCGTCCCAGCCGGCGCACTTGGGAACGGGAGCAGCTTCCCGATCTGACCGAGGAGTTCCAGCAATTTCTTGAGGAGCGGATGGGCGAAGGGGACTCCGACGAGTTGCCGATGGTCGAGGTGGAATAAGCGATGTTGGGAGAGTGGCTGAAAGCCAAGTTAGAATCGGCCCGGGACTGCCCGTTGGTGATCCTGCGAGACCCCTTAGGCTTGGTTTCGGATCAGGAACCCGCACTGCGGATATTTCGCGACGAAAACGAATTTGTGATGATTCGGGCCTCGACTAATCTGGCCTTTCGCGATTGCCTGCGGCGGGTAATGGCTTCGTCCAAGGTACCGAAAATCCTCCTGTTGGATCAGTCCTTTCCAAGTGCCCCCGCCGGCGGTAGCAGGCCTCCCGTGCTATTTTATCCGGACCTCTTGGCCCGCGTATCATCGGAGGCACAGCTTTACCTGGATTTGCGCCAGTTTCTGATTCACAAAACCGGGGACGGGCAATGGCCGCCGCTGGTGAACGAAGGCTTCTTTACCGGCTTGGCCCGGCAGCACTTGGAGGGCGTCTTGCGAGCACATCAGAACCTGGCTGCGCAGAAGCGGCGTTCCTTTTCCGACGATGACCTGAAGACGGTGATCGCCTTTGCCGCACTGGGGGTACCGGAGTACGCCTTCAAAAAGCTGAACACAACTGCCTATTGGAGTATCGGCCTCCTCGGGCACGATTCATTGGAGAACCTGAAACGGATGGCGCCGGAGGTGGCTCAACCGATCCTGGCTTCCTTGCGCGCCGCCCCAGCTCCTTTCTGCTGGCTGGCAGAGAGGGATCCGGAGGAAGTGGTGCGCGCGTTCTATCTGGGCGTCGTCCTTTCCCAACATCGGCCGGATTGGCCGTTGCTGTTGCCCCATATCGATCCGGATCTTCAGACGTACACCCAGATGGACCCCAAGGTGCTGGAGGAAGCGCCCCAGATTGTGGATAGGAATCCAGAACGGGCGATGCAAGACTTGACGCAAATGGAGGCTTCGCTGGGCGCAGATGGAATTCATTTCCTGATAGAGCAGCTTCGGTTAACGGAACCGGAAGGATGGGCAGCCGCCCTGGAACGGGAACGGTATTCGGTGTTGCTGCGAGCTTTGGCCTTGCTATTTGCTTTGGATAATCTGCTTTCCAACACTCCGCATTCCAACTCCCAGAA
>JAPLHX010000058.1 GCA_026389415.1 Coprothermobacterota bacterium
GGTTACAAAGATGGACCTCGAGTATCGATTCCTCTTCGTCAGCCCCTCGTACTGCAAGATGTTCGGCAAAACAGAGGAAGAGCTCCTTGGCAAGACCTTTCTTCCGCTGGTGCATGAAGACGACTTGGAAGGTACGGCGAATGCTTTACGGGGCATTGTCAGGCCACCGTATACTTCCTTTTACGAACAGCGCGCCATGACCAAGGACGGATGGCGGTGGTTCGCCTGGTCCGGTACTGCGGTTCTAGATGATGATCAGAATGTCACAGCCATCATCAGCGTTGGCAGAGACATCGCCGAGCGCAAGCGGGCCGAGGAAGAACTGCAAAAGAGCGAGGAAATGTACCGCATTCTGGTGGATAATGCCGGCGAATCCCTGGTGGTGGCCCAGGGCGGGATGCTGCGTTTCACAAATCCCAAGGCGGAAGAGGTCACCGGGTTTTCCCAAGCGGAACTGACGTCCGTACCCTTCCTGGAGCTGATTCATCCGGAAGACCGGCAGCGAGTCGGCCTTAATTATCAGCGCCGGATTCGCGGCGAACCCGCGGAGGACACCTACGACTTTCGGATTGTGCGCAAGGATGGCACCCACAAATGGGTCGAGATCCATGCGGTCCTGATCTCCTGGCAGGGAGCACCGGCTACGTTGAACTTTCTGACCGACATCACCGAACGCAAACTGGCGGAGGAGGCGCTGATCGAAACTCACGAGAAGCTGCGCCAATCCTGGGAGAGTACCATCCTGGTTCTGGCCTCCGTGGTGGAAATGCGTGATCCGTACACGGCCGGGCATCAGCAACGGGTGTCCGAGCTGGCGCAGGCCATCGCCTTAGAACTGGGTTTGCCCGAGGCACAAGTGGATGGTATCCGGGTGGCCGGTTTGTTGCACGACCTGGGTAAAATCCAAATCCCCGCGGAAACCCTGAGCAAACCAGGGAAACTGACCTCCGTAGAATTGATGTTGATCCGCATGCACTCCCAGAACGGGTACGAAATCCTGAAACCCACGGTCTTCCCCTGGCCGATCGCCCAGTTTGTGCTGCAACACCACGAACGGTGGGATGGCTCCGGTTATCCTGCCGGGCTAAAGGGCGAGGAGATTTTGCTGGAAGCCCGCATTCTGGCGGTCGCGGATGTGGTGGAGGCGATGTCCTCCCACCGCCCCTATCGGCCCGCGTTCGGGGTGCACGAAGCGCTGTGGGAGATCCTGCAGAACAAGGGCACCCTCTACGACGCTGCGGTGGCGGAAGCCTGCCAACGGGTGTTCGAAGAGAGGCAATTCCAATTCCGGTCCCAGGTTGGGTAGCCGGTCGGCATTCGCGTAGGGAACGATTTCAATCTGCTTTCCACATCATCTCATCTTGAATATACTTGGTGTGATTGAGCCATAGCTGGATAGGAAGAGGCAGCTATTTCCAAAATTAGCGAATCGGAATTGATTTCGACGAGAATATCTAGGAGGTCAATCATTGAGTGAGGTTGTGATGAAGAATGAGATCATCTTTCTGGTAGAAGAGTCTCCGGAGGGCGGGTATCAGGCCCGAGCGCTGGGACTATCGATCTTCACACAGGCTGAGACATTGGAGGAATTGAAGGAAATGATGCAGGATGCCGTCCGATGTCATTTCGAAGAGGATGACCGCCCTGCATTGATTCGCCTTCATTTCGTTCGAGAAGAAGTGATTCCTGCGTGAAACTACCCCGCGACATCAGTGGGGATGAATTGGCCAAGAGGCTCGCGCGATTTGGCTACCACATCACGAGATAAACCGGCATCCACCTTCGTCTGACCAGCATCGTGATGGATACGGAACACCATCTGACCATACCAAATCATGATTCCATAAAGGTAGGCACATTCGCCGCAATTCTAGGGGAAGCCGCTCACTACCTTCAGATGGACCGGGAGGAATTGCTGGAGGAGCTCTTTGGTGACTGATTCTTCGTTCCGATCGATGGTATGAGTTACCGGCAACAACTTATGCACCAGGCCTAACCTCGACTCTCAGCCTGCGCACTTCCCGCTGCCCGTCGGTGCGTCCCCTCCTCTCCTAACCCTCCTGCATGACCAGGTTTTTGGCAATCTGAAGTATCTCTCTCTGGAAAAAGCGCCGAATTTCCTGCCAACTTGCCTGAAAGCAGATCACTGGATCCGGATCACTGTCAGCGTCTTGGAAATAGACCATACTCTTCAAGATGTGGTGAACATTGTGGGCGACAGACGGATACTGAGCGGGCAAGCGAAGAATGAGATCCTGCAAGTCCTCCAAGTTCCTTGCGCACCAATACAGGTCAAAAAAGTCTCTTTTCCGGCCTCTCTGGGAAATGGCAATGACTTTCATCACCGCAATGTCGACGGGCGACAACACCGATACCGCCCCATAACGGTTCAATTGCCGGCCCGGCAGGAACAATGGATTGGCCAGAAAACTGATCTTGGAGCCGAATAATTCTCCATAGATCGTATTCCTCTCCACCGATTCCGTTTTCCAATCTGCATTCCTGAGAAAATTCGCCAACAACAGGTTCCCGTTCCACTCGGATTCCGGCGTAAAGAAGTCTAGATCATAAGATTTGCGCGTACCTGCCTGAAGCGCCAAGGCCGTCCCACCTGCCAGATACCAATTCGATTCTTCAAGCCACGCTTCTGCCGATAAAAAATCCAGGGCTTTTCTGGTTTGAGGTGGCAGTATCTCGTAATGCCAGTTCATCAATCTTGCAGAAGCAACTTCCACAAAGCCTTTGTTTTAGGTCGTAAGGATCTGGAGTGGGTGATCACGGTCTTCAGTTGTGATTTGCTGTACGTATGCCACACCCAACGCACTTCGTCGTCGTGTCCAAAATCCAACACGCGTTCGATGATATATTGGGCGTGCTTCTCTGTGTCGATCGTTTCCGGATCAGTATCCCAAAACAGTGCCGGCCGAAATTCCATGTCTTATTTTATCAGAAGCACTGATCGCAGACATCATTCCAGGGAAATTCAGGGACGTTGTTCAATTGTTGACTAGAGGTCAGTTGGGCAGGGCGAAGCCGGGGGGACAAAAGGGGACGGCTCAGGGAGACAAAAGAGATTGTCATCCTGAGGCGCAGCCGAAGGATCTTGCCTGTGACTTTTACTTGAAAGACTCAAGGCCAGACCCTTCGCAAAGACGGCTCAGGGAGACATGAAGGGGGACGGCTCAGGGAGACAATAGAGATTGTCATCCTGAACGCAGTGAAGG
>JAPLHX010000174.1 GCA_026389415.1 Coprothermobacterota bacterium
GGAGGACTATATGAAACGGCATCTTTGGTTCATTCTTGCGGTCTGTGGTGCTTTCTGTGCTCTGGCGGCGTGCCCTACGCCGCCGGCGCAGAAGACAGTTGCGGATAAGGAGACTGCAGCCGGCGTCTACCCGCTCGAGGAGGGATTCGTCGATGCCAACGGCGTGCTCATCTACTATAAAGCCATCGGCCGGGGCGCGCCGCTGGTCGTCCTGCACGGCGGGCCGGGTAGCACGCATGATTACTTACTTCCATACCTGTTGCCGCTGGCTCGCCAGAATCGCCTGATATTTATCGACGAGCGCGGCTCGGGAAAATCCGAAAAACTTGAGGATGCTTCGGCCTATACGGTAGAAAACATGGTCGAAGATGTCGAGGCACTGCGGGGCGCTCTAAAGTTGGGCAACATCGCGCTGCTGGGTCATTCGTGCGGAGGCGTATTGGCGCAAGCTTACGCGCTCAAGTACCAACAGAACCTGACGCACCTGATCTTGTGCAGCACCTTCCATAGTACCATCAAGATGAATGAGGTTTTCCGCCGCATGAAAGAAGACATGACCCCCGAACTGCGGCACCGCATCGAGGGCATGGAGAAGGCCGGCCTCTTCGGATACGGGAAGGAGTACGAAAAACGCCGCTATACATCCGAGTATATGATTGCCGCCTGGGGCGAGGGTTACTTTCCATATCTCTACCAGAATCGACCGGATCCCAGCTATGACCCACTTACAGCGGGCTTTGCTTGGGATGTATATTATGAAATGTGGGGCCGCAGCGGCGAGTTTATGATTGACGGGAACCTCAAGTCCGTCGAATACAGCGACCGTCTCTCTTCCATTAAGGTGCCAACACTGATTACGGTCGGCGACCATGACGAGTGCGCACCTTGGCTATCAGAGGAGATGAACAAGGCGATCCCGGGCTCGAAGCTAGTCGTGCTGCCTAAGAGCGGCCACATGACGTTTGTCGACCAGCCCGATATGTTCATCCGCACGATCGACGATTTCCTGCATCAGAACCAAAAGACAGATTGAACCCGCCAACGGTGATATCTTTGACAAAACCTGCGTGCCCGTTAAGGAGGTCGTGGAGCGTTATCTGGACTGCGGCAATCCGCGCTGAGACTTTGCCCGGATCCGCTGCCATCTCTAATGGAAATGGATAAAGGCAAACCGCTCCCCGTGTCGCAGCGGAGGTCGGGGGGGGGGCATCCCCAATCTGCCATTCACATAAGGAGGGAAAGATGAAATGTAAGCGGTCCGTCTTTTTTGTCCTGGCTGTTGGAACTTTGCTCGCCGCCGTCTGCTGGGCAGGGACGGCCTTCTCCCAGCAGCCGAGCCGGCCACCGAAGCCGAGTCCCGAGCATCAGAAGTTGCAGTTGTGGTTCGGGGAGTGGACCTACGAGGGCGAAAATCAAAGCACATTTCTTGGCCCCGGCGGAAAATTCACCGGCAGAATCCAGTAATTCATTGATTTCTTCGCTGGATCCAACTATCGTTATCTGATTGAAAAAAAACCTGCATTGCGTTATAGTTCAGGCAATGCTTAAGTCTTAGAATTCCTGAGTTTAAAAGGGGTACCGGGAATGCCGGAAGGCGAGGGGAAAACACCTCCACAGAGTGCCGAAAAGCATCTGCAGATTGCGGCATCCGGGTTTAGGGCCCTCTTCGCCAAACTGAGGAAACGCCGGATCATCGAAACCTTGGCCGCCTTCATCGGCGGCGGCTGGCTGCTCATCGAAGTCGTTGAGCGGCTTTTGGTGTCGCATTATCGTTTTCCAGAAGAGACCATAGATATCACTGTCGTTTCTATCGTTGGTGCCCTCCTCTGCACGCTAATCTGGCGTTGGTTCCGGGGAACAGCAAAAAGGCCGGGGAACGTTAAAGTAGAAGTTCTTATTGTTCCGTTGATTATCCTGGTCGCTCTGGCAATAGATCTGAATCTCATCCTCCAGACGGCAGGCATCCCGGGGAAGGAATTATTGATAGGGATTATAGCCTTTCTTCTGGGGATCGCTTGGGTAATCTTCAAGTTATCGCAGTGGGCGGTGAGCACGCCCGACGCGGCGGTTAAGAAGTTTGACGTCTCAAAGCCGGCGGAAACCAAGATC
>JAPLHX010000268.1 GCA_026389415.1 Coprothermobacterota bacterium
CCCCAGTGCTTCGGACAGAAACCGGTCCAGTCCTGCCAGGAGCGAACCGCCGCCGGTCAGCATGATCCCTCGATCGTAGATATCCGCGGCCAACTCTGGCGGTGTGATTTCCAAGCAGGCTTTCACTGCTTCTAGAATGGAACTGACATTATCGGCAATCGCCAGTCGGATCTCTTCAGAATCGACCGTGATGCTCTTGGGCAACCCAGTGACTTGATCCCGTCCGGAAATGGAAAATGTCCGGATTTCAGAAAAGGCATTGGCATTTCCAATGTTGATCTTGATCTCTTCGGATGTCCGCTCGCCAATCATCAGTTGGTAATGCTTGCGGATATAATTGAGGATTGCCTCGTTGATTTCGTCGCCGCCAAAACGGATCGATTTGGTTGCGACCATTCCTTTCATGGAAATGACGGCCACCTCGGTCGTTCCACCACCGAGGTCTACCACCATCGAACCGGTGGCTTCCACCACGGGCAGTCCGGCACCGATCGCAGCCGCCATCGGTTCCTCGATTAAGGAAGCTTCCTTGGCTCCGGCATGAATGGCAGCGTCCAATACGGCTCGCTTCTCGACTTCGGTGACGCCTACCGGAACTCCCACCAATACGCGGGGACCCACTCGAATCAGTCCCCGGTTACCGATCGCTTTGGTGATAAAATAGCGCAGCATTTTTTCGGTCACATCGAAATCGGCAATCACACCATCCCTCAAAGGACGAACGATGGTGATGTCTGCTGGCGTTTTGCCGGCCATTCGCCTGGCTTCGTGGCCCACGGCAAGTACGATATTCTTCTGGTAGATCGCGACCACGGAAGGCTCGCGCACGACGATGCCCTTGCCCCGAACATACACCAAGCTGTTCGCCGTACCAAGATCAATGGCCAGGTCTTTTTGGAGGAAGCTTAGCAGTCCCACAATTCCTCTACTTTACTGGAATCCCCATTTTTTTCAAGAGAGAGGCTAGGCAATGAAGCGGCAATCCGACCACATTGTAGTAGCAGCCCTCGATCCGAGGAATGAAGAGAGCAGCTTTTCCCTGGATCGCATAAGCCCCAGCCTTGTCCAATGGCTCGCCAGAGGCGACATATGCCTCGATTTCCTCTTCCAGCAAGGGTTGAAAATAGACGATGGTCCGTTCGCACGCCGTCATCAACGCGCCGCTTGCTGTATCCAGCACCGCCAGGCCACTGATCACCTGGTGAGAACGTCCGCTCAGCGTTCGCAACATCATCCGTGCTTCGTCGGGATCCTGCGGTTTTCCCAGGACTTGATCGTCTACCACCACGACGGTGTCACAGCCAATCACGACCCCTTCCGAACTCTTGGAAATACAGGCCAACGCTTTTTCCGCGGCCAAACGTTGGACGCTCCGTTCGATGGATTCCCCGGGAAGGAAGGTCTCGTCGATGTCCTCCTCGATCACCAGATAGGGTAGTTCCAGCTTCTCCAACAGTTCTTTCCGACGGGGGGAGTGGGAGGCCAGGACGAGCGGTTTCACCCAGTCATACCGTTACGAAGGTCTCGCCCTTATCCTCTGGAAGTTTCGCAGAGATGGAATTCATGTTCGCTCGAGGTTCAGCGACTTTTTCAGCTCGACCGCCCGTCGTTCCACAATGTCGCAAAAATATGCAGGAAGGGATCGTTCCGCAGGCACCAGCGTAGGAGCGGCAAAGCGTTGTCTGTAGCTACGGGTGGCCGGAATCTCAAACAATGGCTCCCCGGCCAATTCCACAAAGATGCCGATGGTTGCTAGACCGCTGACCGGTAGAATGGCAGCGGCAAAACGCTGCACCCGTCCTTCCGAGTTGATGAAGGTGCCACTGCTTTCCGCAAATGAAGAGCTGGGAAGCACCAAATGAGCCATCAGTGCCGTTTCTGTTAGAAAAAGGTCGGCAACGATCAGAGTATCCAAATGGGCTAGGGCATGCAGCACGCGCGGAGCTTCGGCTGAAGCGCCAAGCGGGTCCTCATTCAACAGGAAAGCGCCGCGCACCTTGCCTTCTTCCATGGCGGTGAGCACTTCGTCAGCCTGGACATTTAAGAAGCGATCCACTCCGCGGATGTTGGCTTTGTCTCGCAGGGCAATGAAGCTGTCGGGACGTCCCAGCAGCAACAGTAGGTTGCCAAGAGCTTTGGCTGTTTCGCGGTCCACGACATCCGCATGAAAGACAATCACCAGGTTCTGTTGTTGCAGGACACGAGTCAATTCTGCGATTTGGGTCGGCTTGAGGTTACTCATGTCCCACAAGGTCTTCTGCGTCAGCTTCAACGCCGTTTTCAATTCGGCGAAACCATCCAGCGGAGAGCCTGCCCCTTGCAAGAGAAGCGATTTTATCGCACCGTTTAGCGCCCAGGAAAGCCCGCCATGCTTCACGATCCATTCCCGTTGGGCCCAATGGGCGATGCGTGTGGGGTGCGTTTGCAGGGAATAAATCAGGGCGCCCCGGAGGGCAGCCTTGTTCAGGCGCTGGGCGAGCACCGGGTGTTCTTGGGGAAGGTCGGAACCCACCAGCAGAATGGTTTCGGCGGAATCCAATCGCTCGTAGCCTTGACCGGTGGATTTTCCTACGATCTGGGCAAAGGCCATCAATGGTTGCCCCGATCCGGCGTATTGCATGCTGGCAAAACGGTTTCCCCCCAATTTGGTCGCCCAATGGCGTAAAGCCATCGCTTCCTCGCAGGTGGAACGGCCGGAAGCGAAGAACGCCACAGCATCGGGTCCGCTAGAGCCAATCAGGCTGCGCATCCGATCCTGCGCGAAATCAAACGCTTCTTCCCAAGAGCATTCCGTCAAGCAGCCGTTCTTGCGCACCAACGGTCGCACAAGCCGTCCAGGATCGTGGATGAATTCATAGCCGAATTTGCCCTTGAAGCAGAGCGCTCCGGCGTTGACCGGACTCTCTGCGTTTCCGGTCACCTTGACCACTTTGCCGCCTTCCGTATGGAGCTGGAGACTGCAACCGACTCCGCAATAGGTACAGACCACGGGCACGGTTTTTGAGTTCAGGTGTGGCTGACGCAGGTGACGCGTCTTTTCCGTCAATGCTCCGACGGGACAGGTTTCTATGCAGGCGCCACACGATACACAGGTGGATTCGGCGTACGGTTGTTGCATGGTGGGAGCCATGATCGTGTTGAAACCGCGGTATACGAACCCGAGAGCGGCCACACCTACGACCTCCAGACAGATCCGGATGCAGCGACCACAAAGAATACACTTGTTGGGATCTCGCTGGATAAAGGG
>JAPLHX010000330.1 GCA_026389415.1 Coprothermobacterota bacterium
CATCGCCGCCCTGGCGTGCCACCGTAGCGCAGGTTTCCAACCTGCTGTATCGCCGACTTCCAGTCGGCAGACCGTGGGCGTGACCTGGGGCGCGGGAAGTTCGTGGCGCGTGCGGATTGGAAATCCGCGACACCGCAGACTGGAAGTCTGCGCTCGTGTGCCCGGCAGGTGCCGTATCTATCGGGATGAAAGGTTCCCGACGGGGTAAATGACGACAACCGTAGCCAAACCGCCAGGTCGAACCCGCAAGGGGACGGCGCGAAAGGGTGGAAGGCAAACGTTGGACTGTAGGAACACGAATGAGCAGAGAGGCAGGTGGTTCGGGGCGAGCAGGCTAGCACGCGCGAAGCCCAAGAGTCATTAAGGGCCATCTGTAGAGCTCAACGGCGCGAATGGAAAGAAACGGCACTGACCCGGGGAGATCCCGTGGCTGAGAAGCCAGGGGAAGTCAGCCGAGGCCATAGTAGCGATGAGGCCAGGTCAAAGCCCGGAGGAGCGAAGGGCTGAAGAACGAAAGAACAAAGCTCAATGAGGGACTGGAAGGAAGCGGCGCAAAGTAGCCCGAAACGACCGGACGCCACAACTGCGGTGACGATCCGGGATCGACTAACCCAAGCCTGAGCGGGGAGGCCGCAGGGGGCTTAAGGGGAGTGGGCGGCAAGCCAGACCTTCCGCGAAACTCACCACAGAAAGCAATGTACGAAGAACTGATGGAACAGGTGGTCAGACCGGAAAATGCGACGGCAGCTTGGAAAGCGGTCAAACGCAATAAAGGTGCGCCGGGCATCGACGGGATGACCGTGGAACAACTGCGGGACCACGTGCGGCAGCACTGGGAAAGCATCCGGGCAAAACTACTGGCGGGGACGTACGTGCCCAGCCCAGTCCGCCGGGTGGAAATACCTAAGCCGGACGGAGGGATTCGATTGTTGGGAGTGCCGACGGTCCAGGACCGATGGATTCAGCAGATGCTCTTAGAAGTGCTGCAAGGGATCTTCGATCCGACCTTTAGCGAACACAGCTACGGATTCCGACCGGGACGGAACGCGCACGGGGCGGTGCAAGCAGCGCAAGGATACGTTCAAGCCGGGAAGGATTGGGTGGTGGATATGGACATCACCAAATTCTTCGACCGGGTGAATCACGACATCTTGATGACGCGGATCGGACAAACGATCCGGGACAAGCGGGTGCTGCGATTAATTGGACGTTACCTGCGCAGTGGGGTGATGATCGAAGGGGTGGTGCAAGGGACCGAGGAAGGCACGCCGCAAGGCGGACCGCTCTCGCCCCTGCTGGCCAATATCTACCTGGACGCGCTGGACCAGGAACTGGAAGAGCGCGGACTGGCGTTCAGCCGGTATGCGGACGACTGCAACATCTACGTCGGCAGTGGTCGGGCGGCGGAACGAGTATTAGCCGGCGTCACCGAATGGATCGAGCAACACCTCCGGTTGGAAGTCAACGCGACCAAGAGCGGGGTGGGGCGACCGTGGGAACGGAAGTTCCTGGGATTTCGCATCAACCTGGAAGGGAAGATCGAAGTGGCCCCCAAGAGTGTGGAACGATTCAAACAGAAAGTTCGGGAATATTGGCGGAGCTGCCAGAGTCTGAGCAGTAACGAGCTTCGAGACGGTTGGCGCGCCTTCGTGCAGGGATGGTGGGCGTACTTCCATCTGGCCGAAGAACGCCGGAATATTTTCGAATTGGAAGGTTGGATACGACGACACATTCGCAAATGCTTTTGGCTCCGGTGGCACGACTGGCGCGGCCGACAGAAGAAACTCACTAAATTAGGACTGTGCGGGCGACGGCTCAAGGTGGTTCACAGCTCCAAAGGAGCGTGGCGCATCGCCAAAAGTCCCAGCCTCAACCAAGCCCTAAACAACAGGATTCTTCGCCGCTTGGGATTCCTGGTTCCCTCGGATCTTGCAACCTCCATATAAACGGTAGCTGCGTTCAATCGCCGGATGCGGAAAACCGCACGTCCGGTGGTGTGGGAGGGTCAGCGGGCGTAATCACGCTGACCCGACCCGATCAAATCGGGGATGGGATATATATCTCATATTCCGCAG
>JAPLHX010000025.1 GCA_026389415.1 Coprothermobacterota bacterium
ATGTTCAGGTACATGGTCGAGAAGATGTTGGGATATCGTCCCATGGCCGTGGAAAGGTTCAGACCGGATTCGATGTCGCGCCGGACGTTGCCGATCACTTCCTTGAAATACTTGTTGGTGATTTGTTCTTCCAGCACCATCAAGCAGCGCGTGGCTGAGATTCCGGCCTTGAGCATGGCGCCAAATTGGCGGGTGAAGACGGCCTGGTCCTTGAAGCTCACCTTCTTTCCGCCAAATGTCATATTCAAGGAAACCCCGCCGATGCCGGTCTTCTTGGGAGCCATCGTCAGCACGTTTAACCCCATGGTTCGCAGGCGGGAAGCCGCGGCGCGGGAATCCGGCGCCTCCAGCAATCCCTTGCTGAGTACCCCCTTGCTGTCACGGGCTTGATAGTCGTATTGGGCCATCAATGCCTCTTTCCCGGTGTAGAGACACTGCTCAATTCCGGGCGGGCATAGCGATTGAATTCGTCAAGATCGTTCACGTTTGTGCTGGCTTCCTCATAGCTAATCGACCCTTTTTGGTACAGATCGCGCAGGCAGGTATCCATCGTCTGCATGCCGACGCCGGCTCCCATCTGGATGGCGGTGGGAATCTGGTGGGTCTTGGCATCGCGGATCATGTTGCGGATGGCGGCGTTCGCCAGCATGATCTCGACGGCGGGAACCCGTGCTGTGCCATCCACCACCGGTAACAATCGTTGGGAAACGATGCCTTCAATCGTTTGGGCGACCTGCAGGCGGATTTGGCCTTGCTGGTATGGCGGGAAGGCATCGATGATCCGGTCCACCGACTGGGCAGCGGAGTTGGTATGCAAGGTCGCGAACACCAGGTGACCCGTTTCCGCTGCGGTCAAAGCGATGGCCATCGTTTCCAGGTCGCGCATTTCCCCCACCAGGATCACATCGGGGTCTTCCCGCAAGGCAGAGCGAAGGGCATCCGCGAAAGAGTTGGTGTCACTGCCCACTTCTCTCTGATTCACCAGGGCTCGTTTGTGCTTGTGCAAATACTCGATCGGGTCTTCAATCGTTAAAATGTGGCAGGGACGCGTTTCGTTGATCACGTCAACCATCGAAGCCAGGGTGGTGGATTTGCCGGAACCGGTCGGTCCGGTGACAAGAACCAACCCACTTTGTTTCTTCACCAACCCCGCGACGGCTTTGGGCAGGTGCAGATCCTCCAAATGGGGAATGTCGAAAGGAATCCTGCGGATGGCTGCACCGATGGAACCGCGCTGGCGATAGACGTTGACGCGAAAGCGAGCGATCCCCGGGATTCCGGTGGAAAAGTCCAGTTCCCATTTCGATTCAAAGCGAGCTCGCTGAACGTCCGTCAAGCTGCTTAGGATCAGGCGGGCAATCTCCTCTTGCTGGAGCTTGGGCATTTCGTTTAGCAGCACCAGCGGTCCGTTGATCCGCAGCACGGGGGGAACCCCTACCGTCAGATGCAAGTCGGAAGCTTCTCTCTCGGCTGCAATGCGCAACAGATCGATCAGTTCCATGCTACACCTGCGCCGTAGCCACCACGCGAAGGACTTCCTCGATGGTGGAGACCCCTTCCAATACCTTGTTCCAGCCGTCTTCCAGCAGTGTCTGCATCCCGTTTTTCTGCGCCAATTCCTTCAACTGCTGGGAAGCGGATCTCTGGAGAACGAGATTCTTCACCGACTCCTCCACAACCATCACCTCCTGCAATGCAGTGCGACCCATGTATCCCCGGCCATGACATTGCTCACAGCCTTGCCCTCGGTAGAATTGTACTTCAATTCCGGAAGGAATTTCGATTCCCAGTGCCCGCAAAGGTTCCATGTGCGGCGTGTAGGAGATCTTGCAGTGGGAGCAGATCTTGCGCACCATGCGTTGTGCTGTGACCCCGATCAGGGAAGAGGCAATCAAGAATGGCTCGATCCCCATGTCCACCAATCGGGTTACGGCCGAAGGGGCATCGTTGGTATGCAACGTGGAAAGCACAAGATGGCCGGTCAAGGCCGCGTTAATGGCGATTTCCGCCGTCTCGGCGTCACGGATCTCACCGATCATGATGATGTCCGGGTCCTGGCGGAGAATGGAACGAAGGGAATTGGCGAAGGTCAGCCCCATCTTGGAGTAGATTTGCACCTGATTGACGCCGGTGAGCTGATATTCCACCGGGTCTTCCACGGAAACCAGGTTTTTTTCCGGTGAATTCAACTGGCGCAGGATGGCATAGAGGGTGGTGGTCTTGCCGGAACCGGTGGGTCCCGTGATCAGGATCAGGCCATACGGCTGATTAATCACTTTTTCGAACTGCACCCGGGCTCCCGGTAAAAAACCGAGTTGGGTCAGCGAGAGCAGGGTGGAAGTTTTATCCAGAATGCGCATCACGATCTTTTCACCGAAAATGGTCGGCAAGGTGGAAACGCGCAAGTCGATCTCCCGTTTGTCCACGTTGAGGGGGATCCGTCCATCCTGGGGGTTTCGGCGCTCCGCAATGTCCATGTTGGCCATGATCTTTAAGCGGGAAATGATCGCGGGATGAAGGTGGCGGGGGATGGACCGGACCGTGCTTAATAGGCCATCAATCCGGTAGCGGACTTCCACCTGGGTCTTTTGTCCCTCGATATGAATGTCCGTGGCCCGGTCCCGGACTGCTTGTGTGATGATCAGGTTCACCAGGCGAACGATGGGCGCCTGATCGGCAATTTCCACCAATTTGTCCAGCGAAAGCTCTTCTTCCGCCATCATCCCCGTCACCGCCGATGAGTCGCCGATTTGATCCATGGCCGCCTTCACCGATCGGTCCACACCGAACAATTTGTCGATGGCTCCCATGATCGCAGTTTCGGTGGCCACGCGCGGTTCTACCGTTAGGCCGGTGACCAAGCGCAAATGATCGATGGCGAAAACGTCCAGTGGGTCTGCCATGGCGATCAACAGCGTATTTCCGAGCTGTTCCAAGGGAAGGATCCGGTAACGGCGGCAGACTTCTTCCGGCACGAGCTTGGCCAACTCCGGCGGTAGATTGGGAATGGAGAGATCCACGACGGGAATGTTCCATTGGGTTCCAATAGCATCGGCCAGTTGGTCCTCATTGATGTAGCCCATGTTGATCAGAACCCGGCCCATCAGGGCCCGATCCGCCGGGGATTTGGACCGGGTGGCCTGGGTGACCTCGATCGCTTTATTCAACTGCTCCGGATTGAGAAATCCTTTCTCAACCAGGATTTCGCCGATTTTCTTGAGCGCCATCCTCAGTAGTCCTTACCCAGCAATCCTTTGAACCGCAATTTCATCTCCGAGGGACTTTGCGCATTGGCTACCGCATCATCAGCAGAAATAAACCCTTGCGAGAACAGGTCATAGATCGATTGGTCAAAGGTTTGCATGCCGTCATAGGTTCCGCGCTGAATGGCAGTCTGGATCTGGTTGAAACTCATCGTGCTGATTACATCGCGCACATGGGGAGAATTGATCAAGACCTCCGTGGCAAGGATCAGGCCGCTTCCATCCTGACGGGGAAGCAGAACCTGCGAAATGACTGCTTTCAAATTCAAGGCGATCTCCATGCCGGCTTGTGGCCGCGCCTGGGGCGGATAGAAGGACAGCAATCGTTCCACCGCCGCGGTGGTGTTGGAAGAGTGCAAGGTGCTCAGGACCATGTGACCCGTCTCGGCAAAATGAAGCGCAGACAGGACGGTTTCATAGTCCCTCATTTCACCGATCACAATCACATCCGGCGTCTGCCGCAGGCCGTCTTTTAAAGCATCCGAATAGGAATTGGCGTCGATTCCAATTTCCCGCTGGGAAACGAGTGACATCTGGTCTTGGTGCAGAAACTCGATCGGGTCCTCGATGGTCACGATATGACCCGCCATATGGCGATTGCGGTAATCGACGATCGCCGCCATGGTGGTGGATTTGCCCGTCCCCGCCGCACCGGTCACCAGGATCAGCCCCCGCCGTTCCAACGCAAGTCCCGCCAGGAGCTTGTGGAGACGAAGCTCCTCGAAGGAAGGGATGGTGAGCTTCACCTCGCGGAAGACGGCGGCGATCGTTTCTTTTTGCCAGTAGATATTGACGCGATAGCGGCCAAGTTCCGGCTGCCAGTAGGCCAGGTTGACCTGCAGATCGCG
>JAPLHX010000180.1 GCA_026389415.1 Coprothermobacterota bacterium
CAATGTCTTATGAAAGGTGGATCTAGCAATATCGACTAGGGTTTCCAAATCTGGATAACCCGTGCTCCACATTTCCGGCAGGAGCACAAGTTCACAACGGAGGTTGCCGGCATCCTCCAGGAACTGGAACGCTCGCATAACATTTGCCTCCCAGTCCCCTGGAATAATATCCATTTGGGCCAGAGCGACACGCAGCCTAGGCCTGAGCATTGTCATATTTATCAAACCATCGACTACAATAGCAAAAAATGGAGGTCGAAGAAACATGAACAAACGTCTGCAGGGAACCCGAGTCCTCTATGTGATCGCTCCTCAACACTTCCGTGACGAAGAATTTCTGGAACCAAGAAAAGCGCTGGAAGACGAAGGGATAATCATCACGGTTGCAAGCCTGGGTACCGAGGTCGCAAAAGGAATGCTAGGTTTGGAAGTACACCCTGACATCAGTCTGGACCAAGCTCGTTCCAAGGATTATCAAGCCATCGTTGTTGCTGGGGGATCCGGAACTCAGCGCTATTTATGGGGTAACGACAAGCTACATGTCATTCTTCATGATTTCTCCAATGAAGGAAAGGTGATCGCGGCCATTTGTCTGGCGCCGGCAATCCTAGCTGAGGCGAATTTGCTGGAGGGTGTTTCCGCAACCGTATACCCCAGTGAAGATGCCAAGAAAAAGATGGGTGCGGGTCATGCACTTCTCCTGGATCATCCTGTAGTGAAGGCGGGGCGCATTGTCACGGGTCGGGATCCGCAAGCGGCAACTGCATTCGGCAAGGCCGTGGTGGAAACTCTGCTCGCGTTCCGATAGCTTGTCTGGTCCTTCCCACAATTGCTGCAGGATGCTACTATGACCACCGCATGTTCAACCCCTATGGAGAGAGGTAAATAGCCGATGTGTGGGATCTTCGGTATCGTTTTTCCCCAGGAGCGAAAAGATTTGGGGGAGCTTCTTGTCAGAGCTGCAAAAAGCCTGACCTATCGGGGTTATGATTCCGTCGGATGCGCAGCCATAAGCTCGGGCGGCCTGATCGATTTGCGAAAAGACGTGGGCAGGGTAGAGCAAGTGGACAAGAATTACGATCTTCATTCGATGCAGGGGATACGGGGCATAGTGCAATTGCGATGGGCTACATTTGGTATCCCGGCTCAACGCAATGCTCAACCGCATTTCGATTGTGATGGAGATCTGGTGGGAGCGCACAATGGCAATATAATCAATACCGTGTCCCTGCGAGAGGAATTGCAGTCTGAGGGGCATACGGTCCGAGGTGAAAATGACGGAGAGATCGTTGTGCACATTGTGGAAAGGCACTTTGATCGAACTAAGAATCTGGCGGAAGCGATCATCGAAGCAGCTTGCGATTTGAAGGGGGATTATGCTTATATCGTTTCCCGGAAGGATGAGAATGCCATTTACGCAGTGAAAATGGGATCATCGCTTTACTTGGGCATTGGTCCGGACTTTGTTTGTGCCTCGTCCGACCTGCCTACCGTGCTAGAGCTTACGCAGGATATTGTCATCGTCAAGGATGGAGAGTTCGCTAGGTTAGAATCCGGTGGGTACCAACTCTTTAGCATTCATACCGGCCACAAAATCCGCCGAATGCCCGAGAAAAGTCCATATGCCAAGGAAACTGCACAAAAAGGCGGGTTTCCTCATTTCATGTTGAAGGAAATCGACGAGCAAGCTGAGAAAAGCCGCAACCTTATACATCATCTCTCCGAGTCCCGAGATTTGATGAAGCTGGCATCAATCCTGAATTCCGCAAAC
>JAPLHX010000097.1 GCA_026389415.1 Coprothermobacterota bacterium
GTGACCTCAAGGAACGGGGGATGAAAGCTCCCGCCGTGGCCACCGGTGACGGCGCTCTGGGCTTCTGGGCTGCCTTGGCCGAGGTCTACCCCCAGACCCGGGAACAACGCTGCTGGGTGCATAAGACGGTCAACGTCCTCGACCGCTTGCCCAAACGATTGCAACCAAAAGCCAAGGAAATGCTGCAGGAGATTGTTCGATCCCCGGACAGAAAGAGCGCCACCGAGGAGATGGATCACTTCGCCCGGGAGTTCCGGGCTGCCTATCCCAAGGCAGTGGAATGCCTGCGCAAGGACCGGGAGACACTCCTGACCTTCTACGACTTCCCTGCCGAGCACTGGATTCACCTGCGCACCACCAACCCGATCGAATCCTCCTTCGCCTCAGTCAAGTCCCGCACCCGCCAGACCAAAGGGGCCGGCTCCAGGAAGGCCGGACTGGCCATGGCCTACAAACTAATCTTGATGGCGCAAGATACTTGGCGCAAGATCACCGCTTTCCATCTCCTCCCCCTGCTCCGGGCAGGGGTGAGGTTCGAGGATGGGAAGCAAGTGCAAGAAACCCCGGAAGCTGGTAAGACAACTACGGTCTATCTATCACCCCCCTGGTTCGAGGGATTGACCCTCGAAGAGCAGGGAGTTGCGATGTCAGGGGTCGCCGCCTGAGATGGACCGATCCACAACATTTGACAATATCTCAGGTCGGGAAGATTCCTTAGCCTTGTTGAGAAGGCGCTTGTGTACCGACGCGGCCATGTTCTTGATGTTTCTCACTATTAGAGAAGTACCTCGAGGTAGGGGCGGATGGTATTTTTCACCCGGCAAATCGCGGCATAGCGCATGAGGTCGTCCACCTTGATACGCTTACGTTCGCAGTAGAAGCGAACCGCCTCCACTGCCGTATCGAGGCCAACCTTGTTGCGGAATTTAAAGCAGTCGGCGAGCGTCTTCTCCGGGTTGTAGAAACGCACGATGACACCGTCGAGTTCATGGGTCTCCACGCCCTCCGTGTACGCCTCTCCGGTGAACCTGTAGGTCTTGATTGGCGGGTGGTCTAGACGGGGTTCTTCCGCGCCGCGCGGCAGCGCGACATGGACCTCGTGGGGTATCTGGGTGGTGAGCTCGTGGAACGCCAGTGCAGAGATCAGGCAGATCACGCCGTCGGGGACGCGTGTCGCGACGGTTACCAAGTCGGGGTTGCCCAGTGACGGGCTGTCGGCAAGATGAAATACACCGCGGCTCACTACCTCCAGTGCACCGGAGTCCCGCATGGCGTAGAGCGTGGTGGGGTGGATGCCCGCACGAATAGCCTGCGTCGTGCGGAGGATTCCGCCGTGCTTCTTGAAGACAGTTACTGCCTTGTCGAACCGGAAACCATGGTTATTCGCATCTTGGGACAGCATGATAGAATCACCTTCACTTGTTAATTACTGTAGGTAATATTATCAGTTTCAATCACCATGTCAACAGACATTCTCCGAGAAGCCACGGTCGTGAGGAAACTAGAGATCAGGTCGATACATTTGGCGATCATTAAATTAGCAAATATCTTTTCTGGAAGCTCTCTGACAGCCTGTTGTCAGTGGTGATGGGATAGACTGAAAGCAGCAGAAAGGAGGAGATTGATGAGACAATCGGAAACGAAAGCAGAGAGCAGCCAGGACCTGAAAATCGGCCAACTTTGTCTACAGCGGTTGGAGCTTGTCCGCACGCTATCTGCCACCCGCAAGGAAGCAGAAAAATCACGTGCCCTGCGCCGTCAAATCGCCCGGATCGGACAAAAGGTGGAGTCGTTGACACTGGCCCGTGCCCTGGCGCTGGAATACTCCTTGTCGAGTATGGACGAGCATAAGGTTCTTTGCGTGTTGTTGGCACAACTTCACCGGACTTCCGGCAGCAAGCCTCTGCGCGGAATGGATTTGCTGGAAGCGGTGTTTAGCGACGGGGAGGAAGCGATCCGCCAGCGGGGTCTCCTCTTCCGCAAAGGATCCCTGTTCCGCCGCCATCTGATAGCCGCTGAAGAACCGGGCTGCAGCGTATTGCAGATGACCTGGTCCCTGACGGAGGGCGGCCTCCATGTCCTTATGGGGGGAGAACCCACCGACTTCCGGGTGCCCACGATCCGCGGTTGGAACGCGGAAAAGGAAAAGGAAGAGGTCGAAGAGAACCCGGTCAAGGTTCGTACCCGCGTGGGCGAGAAGTCCAAGCCCAAGGTGACGCTGCGAGATGTCGTGCTTCCTGCCCAGGTTGCCACCGTACTGAAAACAGCCACTGCCCATCTGAACGCGCGGAGTAATCCGCTGCTCGAAGCAGGATCTGTTCTTTGCCCGCCCGGTCGCGGCACGGCCCTTCTCTTCTACGGTCCGCCCGGAACGGGCAAAACCCTCACCGCCGAAGCGTTGGCCGGATCGCTGGGCAAGCCTCTGCTGGTGGCCTCCCTCCCCTCCCTCCAAAGCAAGTACATCGGGGATAGCGCGAAGAATCTGCATTCCCTGTTCCGCCAGGCGACGAAGGAGAAGGCAGTGCTGTTGTTGGACGAGGCCGATTCCCTGGTCGCCCGCCGCACGGCGGTCTCCGACGCTACGGACGCCTACCGCAACGGCGACGTGAACGCGGCTCTTGCGGAGATCGACGCCTTTGCCGGCGTGGTCGTGCTCACCACCAACTTCAACCAATCACTGGACCCGGCTCTGGAGCGCCGCCTGTTTGGGAAGGTGGAGTTTCCCCTGCCCGAGTTTCCGGAGCGGGTGCAAATCTGGGACCGACTGATGACATCCCTACCCACCAGCGGGTCGATTCCCTTCGCCGAGTTGGCCGAGATGCCGATGAGCGGGGGGCACATCCGCAACTGCGTGCAGTACGCCTTGCGCCTGGCCGTGGCGGAAGGATGCCAGAGGATCGCCGCCCATCATCTGCGGCAGGCGGTGCGGCAGGAAGCTGATAAGTTGCCACCACTCCAGCCCGAAGTGGGTTTCCGTCTGGATGCGGATGTCGGCCAGGCGTAGAAAGAGAGAAGGCGCGGCAGCTAAAAGAGAGTGCGCATCGAAACGAACACGATTGCAGAGATCAAAGGAGGTAACGATGGCCGCAAAAGACAAAATCACTATTCACCCCTACGGAGTTGGCTGGAAGCCGGAAAAGCCACAGGACGAACCTACGGAAGAGTTCAATTTCCTTCAACCCAAAGTGAGAGAGGGGGAGAAGCCTACGGGACAATCATCTCCACTTGGGGAAGAACCCATCATCGAAGACTTCACGGGACGACATGGAAAAAAGTGGGCATTCATCATTGGCGGAAACAAACTGCCAACACCGGAGAACCTAAAAAAGAAGAAAAAAGAACTGGATAAGTAAATGCCTTGGAAAAGCCTCACTCTCAGGAGCCAGAAGCGGACGGATGCCATCCAACAGAAGAATTCTTCAACACAACAGTCAATGCCGCCTTGCCTTTCGTTTCCAAGCAACGGCGGACGCGCTAGAGTCTGGAATAAGGAATGCACCATAAGGGTAGTGCGGGAGGAGAACGAATGAAAATCACGATCCATGGCGGGGTAGGGGAGATCGGGGGCAACAAGATCCTGCTGGAAGACGGCAAAACCCGGATCTGGCTGGACTTTGGCGCCAGCTTCGAAGGGAGCGGTGGTTATTATGTGGACTGGTTGAAGCCCCGCAACGTCTATGGCCTGCTGGACCATTTTGAGTTCGGCCTGTTGCCAAAGTTGAAAGGATTGTACCCGGGACGGTGGCCTACACCGGGGATCTGCGCATGCACGGCGCGGCCGGCCACCTGACCGAGGACTTCATCCGGGCGGCGACCAAGGCCAAACCGGTGGCATTGATTTGCGAGGGCACGCGGGTGGGCGGAGATCCGCCGGCCTTCCGCCACACCGAGGAGTATGTGCTGGAGGAGAGCACAAAGATCGCCAAG
>JAPLHX010000302.1 GCA_026389415.1 Coprothermobacterota bacterium
GATCCATGGACGCTTGAATACGATCCATTAAAGAAGAGGGGGATTCCACAAACCCGAGGCGGAGCAGGACCTGGGCGGCGAAGGCCCGCCAAATCTCTTCCCCTGTACGGTCCGCGTTCACATGTTGGCGGTACCACTCTCTTGCCCCATAATACGCGGTGTACACTTTCTCTAAATCGTGCGGCAGCTCCAGTTCGCGCAGGGTTTCATAGAAATCCTCTTCCGGGGCTTTCAGCAGGGTTCCATCCAGATCGAAAAAGAAACCCTGAATGGTTCTATCGGACAGGTGCATTTGCGCTAGAATAGCACAGCCATGCTCACCCTAGTGATTATCATCATCGCCGTCGCGTTGCTTTTCGATTTCATCAACGGCTTTCATGACGCCGCCAATTCCATCGCCACCGTGGTTTCCACCCGCGTCCTTTCGCCCCGCCTGGCTGTTGTTTGGGCTGCGTTTTTCAATTTTGTCGCCGCCTTTGGTTTTGGTACCGCCGTGGCCCACACCATCGGCGCGGGCTTGGTGGACATCAATGTGATCGATATGTACGTCTTGTTGGGGGGGTTGATTGGCGCTATCGCCTGGGACCTCTTCACCTGGTGGTTGGGGTTGCCGGTCTCTTCTTCCCATGCCCTGATTGGTGGCTACGCCGGTGCGGCGATCGTCAAGGGCGGCTTCTCCGTCCTGATCCTTTCCGGATGGTTGAAAGTGCTGGCCTTCATAGTGATCTCCCCGATTCTGGGATTTGGGATGGCTTACTTGTTCATGCTCCTCGTTTTTTGGGCGTTCCGGAAGAAGAACGCCACCAAGGTGGACAAATTGTTTCGCCGTCTGCAATTGGTCTCCGCTGCCGCCTATTCTCTCAGCCACGGCACAAACGATGCCCAGAAAACGATGGGGATTGTTGCCCTCGTCTTGTTTACGGGTGGATACCTTGCCACCTTTGACATTCCGATTTATGTAATCCTGATGTGCCATGCTGCCATTGCCCTGGGTACACTTTCCGGGGGTTGGCGGATCGTGAAGACGATGGGTTCCAAGATCACCAAGCTGCAACCGGTGGGTGGTTTCTGTGCGGAAACCGCCGGCGCGATTGCCATTATCGGTTCTTCTATTGCTGGGATCCCGGTATCGACGACCCATACCATTACCGGAGCAATCATGGGTGTCGGATCCGCTCGACGGGTAAAATCAGTTCACTGGGGGGTGGCCCGATCGATCGTGTGGGCCTGGGTGGTGACGATCCCCATATCAGCGGCTGTGGGCGCCCTGTCTTACTTCATCATCCAGTGGTTCCTCTAGGAACAGGAATCGGCGGCTGGTTCCGGCTGATCGCAATTTGATTGCTGCTTTTTAGGAGTGCTTGATGTAAATGTTCTGGATCACCTTGGCCACATCCTCCGCTTTATCCGTCGCCCCCTCCATCATGTCGTAGATTTCTTTCCATTTCAGGATGTCCAGCGTGTCATGGACGTGATCGGCAAACAACAAAGAGATTGCTTTGCGATAGATATCGTCGGCTTGGTTTTCCAGCGTATGGACCTCGATCCAATACGGAGCCAAGTCCTTGAAAGACTGCAGCTTGTCGATCGCCTTTTTCAGTTCCCGGGTCATCTTCAACAGGATCTCCGCCAGGGCGATCAGGGCAGCGCTGGTTTCCCGCACGGAATACAAAACAATCGCGTCGGCAACCGCTTCTGTCAGATCTACAACGTCATCCATGGCCGAGGCCAGAGCGTAGATATCCTCCCGGTCGAAGGGAGTGACAAAGCTTTGATTGACGGTGCGGGTGATCTCGTGGGTCAAGCCGTCGCAGTCGTGCTCAATTTCCTTGATCCGCTTGGCCTTTTCTACCACATCCGTGAAGTTGGTCAGGAGGTTCAGCAAGCCCTCTGCCGCTTTCACCGCATTTTCCATCATTTGGGAGAACATCTCGTAGAAATGTTTGTCTTTGGGGAACAAATTCAACTTCATGGCGAAACTGTACCCTATTTTCCTGCTGCTCTCAAGGATTAGAATAGAACTTGGAGGGAACGTCTGATGTTTGAATTCAGTAGTGACTTGTGGCAAGTAGCGGTGCGTACTGTAATCATCTATGTGGTTCTCGTGGTTGGTTTGCGCCTTTTCGGCAAGCGGCAAATCGGGCAGATGACCCCCTTCGACCTGGTGGTTCTACTGCTGATTTCCAATGCCGTGCAGAATGCCATGACCGGACCCAATACCACAGTCTGGGGTGTTTTGATCGCGGCGGCAAATCTACTGCTGGTGAACTTCCTGGTGGTCTTACTGCTGCGCTATATCCCCGGTCTTCGGACCACGATACGGGGGGAACCGTCGATCCTGGTAAGCCAGG
>JAPLHX010000323.1 GCA_026389415.1 Coprothermobacterota bacterium
GGACCGAGCCGCGCGGATCGCCCGAGAAATCCTCGGCGATGAGGTGCATGTCACCCTTTCCAACCGCATCGCGTCCATCTCGATCCTGGAGCGAGAGAACTCTACCATCCTCAATGCATCCGTGATCGGGGTGATGAGGCAAGCCGTCAACTCGCTGCGCACGGCGGTCAAGGACCGGGGAATCAACACCCGACTATTTATTGTGCAGAACGACGGCAGCGTAATGTCGGCAGACTACGCGGTGGACTACCCCATTTTCACGATGGCATCCGGTCCGGCTGCCAGCGTGCGCGGCGCAGTCTATCTTTCCGGCATCGACACCGGGGTCGTGGTGGACATCGGCGGCACGTCGACCGACGTGGGATACATCGTGAATGGGTTCCCGCGGGAATCTTCGATTACCGTCACCATTGGCGGGGTGAAAACGAACATCCGTTGCCCGGATCTGCTCTCGATTGCGCTCGGTGGTGGTACGATCATCAAGCAAAAAGACGGTCAGGTGTGCGCGCTCGGTCCGGAAAGCGTCGGCTACAACCTGGTCCGCCTTGCCAAATCCTTCGGCGGGCCGCTACTGACCGTCCATGACCTGGCCGTGGCCAACGGGACCCTGCAGGAGCGCCTGGACGTGTTCGATACTGACTTCGTGGTGGATCTCGAGAAGGTCAAACAGGTCCCTGAGGCCGTCATTCGTCAAGGCGAAACGATGGTGCGCCAGACTCTGGAAGCAGCGATCGACAAGATGAAAACCACCGCCGAGCTCGTCCCGGCGATCTTCATTGGGGGTGGCGCCCTCGTCGTTCCGCGGGAGGGAATCGGTGGAATCAGCGAGATCGTGCTGCCGGAGCACTTTGAGGTGGGCGGGGCGATCGGCACGACCATCGCCGAAATCGGAGCATTCGCCGAAGGCGTGTTCGACCTGGAACAGGACGACCGGGACGAGTCGATTGCTCGCACGATTGAACAAGCCAAGGACAACGCCGAGCTTTCCGGCGCCGTCCGATCGACGGTGGAAGTGATCGATATCGAAGAAATCCCCTTCACCTACATGCCGGGCAAACGGGAAAAGGTCCGCGTCCGCGTGAAGGGCAGCATCTTCAAGGAGGGCCACTGATGGCTGTTTGGGATGTCATCCGGCAGTGGAAGCTGCAAGAGAAGGATTACCGGGTGATTGACCACCAGGCGATCCGGGAGATCACGCTGGGCGCATCCATCCTGGCCACCGGCGGCGGAGGGGACCCGGAGATCGGTCTGCTTTGGACCTACAAGGTCTTGGACGAAGGCAAGCCGATCGTGATGGTGGATCCGATGAAAGTGCCGGATGATGTGCTGGTTGCCAGTATGGCGTGCTTGGGAGCGGCATTGGTGTTAACCGAAAAGCCGCCAAGCGAAGGCGTCCTCAACCGAGCGATTGTCAAGCTGGAAACCTATCTGGGGGCGAAACTGCAGGCGACAATCCCGATTGAATGTGGCGGTGTGAACTCGCCGGTGGCCTATGCCGCAGCAGGCGAACTGGGAGTGCCGGTGATTGACGTCGACGGGATGAATCGGGCGTTCCCGGAGCTGCAAATGACCTCCTGGGTAACCCATGGCATTCATGCCTCCCCCACCGTCTCCGCGGATGACCGCGGCAACGTGACGGTGATTGATACTGGTTCCGATGACCTGTTGGCCGAGACCATCTGTCGCCGGGTAGCGATGGCCTACGGCGGTATCTCTTGGATCGCCACCTACCCGATGTACGGGAAAGCAGTGAAAGAGACATCTATCCTCTACTCCCAGAGTATTGCCTGGGCCGTTGGTAAGGCAGTATGGGAAGCGCGTGAAAAGCATCTCAATCCCGTGGACCAGGTGATCAAGAGCCTGCGTAACGAACGCAGCGTAGAGGGGTTCAAGGCGTTCAAGGGAAAAATTGTCGACATTCACCGCGAATTCGGCAGCGAAATGACGAAGGGGTTCACTCTCGGACGAATCACGATGGAAGGCTTTGACAGCGACAAAGGCCGAACAGCGATGCTCGACTTCCAAAATGAATGGCTGAATCTGGTGGTCGATGGTCGAGTTCGCTGCATGCCGCCCGACTTGATTGCCATCCTGGACTCGGAGACGGGGGAGCCGATCCGCACCGACATCGTGAAATATGGCTACCGCGGGACGATTTTGCTGATCCCGGCGCACGAACGAATGCGTACAGCCAAGGGGATCCAGATTTTTGGCCCCCGACACTTCGGTTATGACCTCGACTACCAACCGGTCGAGAAACTGAATAAAGACATAGAACGGAGGGACGCATGATGAATAAGAAGGTCACGGGACTGCTGGGAGAGCATGCCGTCCGTCAATTGGTGCAAGCGGTATTGGCGAGCCCGTACATCGAGAAAAGCGACTTGGCCGACCGCTGCGGCGTACCCGCTCCGGACCTGGAAATAACCGCCACCATGCTGGTCGATCAGATGATCCTGCTCGAATTGGCCAGTCAGGCGGATTCCAGCATGGAATCCCGGGTGCCGAAAAAAATCTACTTGGTCAATCCGGAGATGGAGGAAGAAATCCGGGCCATTCTGGCATGAAACCCCACCCGACGGACGCTCCCGTCTTTGAACGATTGGAACGCTTCACCACCTTGCTGGAGCTGCAGGGCTGTGACGCGGCGGTCGTGACCGGTCGAGGAAATGTCCGCTTCTTTTCCGACTTTCGCTTGAACCGCGTGGCGTCTGCCCTTTTGGTCATACCGCGGCTGGGAGAAGTCGTTTTCTTCGTGGCGGGTTTGGATTGGCAAAGAGCGAAACGGGAATGCCCTCTGCCGAATGTCCAGGCCTATCCTGAAGACACGCCCAACCCCCTGGAAGCCCTGCGTACCGTCCTTCATTCTCCATCCATCCGGCGAGTGGGGATCGAGAACTGCCTTCCGTATGGCCATTGGCAATTCATCCGTGACCTGCTGCCCGCCACCGATTTTGTCCTGCTCGATGAGCAGTTGCTTCGATTGCGGGCAATCAAGGATCCGGTGGAAATTTGCCGCTTGAGGCAGGCGGCCCGGATTGCCGATCTAGCCATGCAGAAAGTGCTCGCCGCAGCCGTGCCGGGAAAGACGGAGCTGGAGCTGGTCGGGCTGTCCCGGATGACACTGGCCGAGGAGGGCGCGGAAGATGAATCCTTCGAGTCGTTCATGATGTCTGGTGAACGAAGCTGGCTGCCTGGGCGGGTGGCTACTACCAAGAAAATCCAGGAGCAAGAGCTGATCGTCTTCGACATGGGGGCAGTGGTTGGCGGATATTGCTCGGACATCACCCGGACCTTCGCCTTGGGCGGGCTTCGGGCAGAACAACGGCACATCTTTCAAATCGCCTACGCCGCACAGCAGAGCGCGCTGGAGGCCGTAAAACCGGGCGTCCAGGCGCAAGCGGTCCACGCCGCCGCCCGCAAAATTATCGTGGATGCAGGCTATGGTGATTTCTTCCCCCACCTCACCGGTCATGGACTGGGACTGGAAATCCACGAGCTGCCGATTCTCGATCGGCAAATGACGATCCTGCTGGAGCCAAACATGGTCCTGACGATCGAGCCCGGCATCTATCTGCCGGGAGTCGGCGCCGCTCGGGTGGAGGACATGGTCCTGGTCACAGCGGGAGGATGCGAACTGCTGACGCATACCCCCAGGGAACTGGTTTAACGGGAGAACGGCATGGCTGTCTACGATATCCTGAAAAAATGGGGAGTGCGGGAATACTGGGAAATTGATCGAACGGCGATGCAGGAAATCACCCTCGGTGCGTCCATCCTGGCCACCGGCGGCGGAGGGGACCCGGAGATCGGGTACCTCTGGGCGTGCAATGTCCTGGCCGCGCGCAAACCGATCGTGATGATCTCGCCGGAAGACATGCCCGACGATGCGCTGGCGACCATCGCCGGTTGTCTGGGAGCAGCCCTGGTGTTGACCGAAAAACCGCCCAACGGCCAGGAGTTGCTGTGGTGCTACGATAAGCTCTTCCGCTACATGAGGCAGCCGGTGGAGGCAGTGATCCCGCCAGAGGCGGGAGGAGTGAACACCCCAGTGCCGATGGCGGTGGCCGGCATGGTGGGAATTCCGGTGATTGATGCGGATGGAATGGGTCGGGCCTTCCCGGAATTGCAGATGACCTCCTTCTACATCAACGGGGTATCGCCGTCCCCCACGGTGGCCGCGGACGAGAAGGGGCATGTGACGATTGCAGACACCAAAGAGGCGCTGATGACGGAGAACATCATTCGCAACGCAGCGATGGCTTACGGCGGGATCTCGTGGATCGCGGGGTACCCGATGACCGGAAGGCAGATCAAGGAAACCGCAATTCTCCACTCGGTATCCACTGCCTGGAAACTGGGTCAAGCTGTCTTTGGAGCCCGCAAGAAACATGGGAACGTGATCGAGCGCGTGGTCGAGATCACCGGCGGATTTGCTGTTTTCCAGGGGAAGATCGTGGACATTCATCGCCAATTCGGCGCGGAGAAAACGAAGGGCTTTTCCATGGGGACGATCAAAATGGAAGGAACCGGACCCGACAGCGGTCACGAAGCCGTCATCGGCTTTCAAAACGAGTGGTTGACCTTCCATCTCGACGAGGAGATCCTGTGCATGCCGCCGGATTTGATCTGCATTTTAGACTCGGAGACCGGAGAGCCGATCCGCACTGATATCGTCAAGTATGGCTATCGGGGCACCATCGTTTTGGTCCCCGCGCACGCCCGTATGCGGACCGCGAAGGGCATTCAGACGTTTGGGCCGAGATATTTCGGCTATCCGTTCGATTACCAGCCGGTAGAGTGTCTGCTTGGCAAAACGCATGGGTAACCTGAGATACATTCTGCCCGTGTTCGACTCCCATACTGCCGGAGAGCCGACGCGAGTCATCCTCCGGTTGCCGTTTCGGATTCCCGGGAACACGATGGAGGCCAAGAGATCCTGGTTTGACCAGCATTGTGATGCTTTGCGAAAACTGATCATCGCCGAGCCACGCGGCCACCACGGCATGTTTGCCGCCGTCCTCACCGATCCGGTGTCCGAGCAAGCGCAAGCGGGTGTGTTTTTTCTGGAAACGGAATCCACCCTGCGGATGTGCGTCCACGGTTCCATGGGCGTGGCCGCTGTGCTCTTCCGCATGGGTTATCGCGGCAGCGAGCTCCTGCTGGACTCGCCCGCGGGGCTGATTCGCGCCCGAGCCCTGGATCTGTCCATGAATGAGATCTCGATCACCAACGTTCCGTCGTTTCTGGTCGATGAAGTCCAATTGACGTTGGAGGGGCGCGCGATCCGGGCGCAGATCGCTTGGGGAGGGAATCTGTTTGCCCTGGTTTCCTCAGCCGATCTGGGGATTTCCCTGCATCAAGAGAACATCCCCGCTCTCGTTCGCGAGGCGATGGCCATTCGGTCCCAACTCAACCGCGGGTTTCGTTTCGTCCACCCGGAATTGCTGGAGCAAGTCCAAGTCGATTTGGTCGAGGTGTACGATGAAGAGCAGACACCGCCGAAAAATATCGTAGTCTTTGGCCATGGTCAGGTGGACCGCTCGCCGTGCGGGACCGGGACGAGTGCCAAGATGGCGGTACTCTACCGCGAAGGCCGGCTGAACGAGGGTCAGGACTATCGATATCAGAGCATCCTGGGAACCCAATTTGTCGGTCGGATCGTAGGGACGGGGCGGGTTGGCTCGTACGATGCGATCGTGCCGGAGATCACCGGCGGAGTCTACCTGTCCGGCGCCCAATTCCTCCTGCTGGAAGATGCCGACCCTTTCCCTGCGGGATTTCTGCTCAATGCTTCCTGATCGTCCTTCTACTTGATTGGGTTGCCGGATCCACTCGCGTTCCCCCAGAGCACGGGACCAAGAGCTCCTGGAAACATTTTCCTGCTTGGGTGCCTTCGCCCAAATAGCGCACCGCTTCGGCGATGGGCTGCCCTGGTCGCCATTGGCGGAAAATACGGAGATCCACATATATCTTTCACCCGATCGAGGTGATACAATCCAAAACATAGTAGGGAATCATGGTCAGTTTTCTAGAGCAGAATCTACAATGCGATGAGGGTCCTTATTGTGACGCAAGAGAACGCTTCGGCGGAACTCGATGGCGACAGAAATCTTCTTTAACAAAGCAGTACATTTCATTGGTCAGGGGTTGATGGAATGGAGACTAGACATGCTGCCGCAGGCTGATTAGATGCCACATCCACAGAAATTGACGGCTGGTTGGGTGGAAAGCTGGGAAAAACTGCTTGCCGGGAACCTACCCTTCACGATCTTTCTGAAAGGCCGTGACTTAACCTATCTGGCCTGTAACGAGAACTACGCCGCGAATCACGGAATTACGCCCAGCGAGATCCTCGGCCGGAGCGACTACGACCTCTACCCAAAAGAGCTGGCGGAAAAGTACCGGGCGGAAGACCTGCGCATCTTGGAAACCGGCCGGTCGGAAACCATCGAGGGACGCTACGTCAAGGACGGGCAGGAACACCACGGCCAAACGATCAAATCGCTCTTCCGAGACCCATCCGGCGAGGTGATCGGTATCCTGGGTACATTCTGGGACATCACCGAGCTTAAGCAAACGGAAGAAAAGCTGCGGGAGAGCGCAAGCCGCTATCATGAATTGTTCGAAGTGGGATCCGATGCAATCGTTCTGATTGATAACGCGACCGGCAACATTCTCGAAGCCAATAGCGCGGTGGCGGCTCTGTATGGATACGACCGCGCTGAGTTGCTGACAAAAAGGAATACGGACTTGTCGGCAGAGCCGGAGGAGACTCAGCGGGTCACTCATGGGACGCCGATCATCTCGGATCAGGTCGTGACTATTCCGTTGCGGTTCCATCGCAAAAAGGATGGCACCGTTTTCCCGACCGAGATCACGGGACGCTTTTTCATCCGGGAAGGACGACCGGTTCACATTGTGGCGATCCGCGATATCACCGAGCGCAAGCAGGCGGAGGCGGCGCTGCGGGAAAGTAAGGACTTCATAGAAAACCTCATTGCTTCGATGCAAGATGGGATTTCGGTACTGGATAGTGACGGCGTTCAGATTGATGTCAATCCCGCTTTTTGTCAGATGACCGGGTTTTCAAGAGAGGAACTCATCGGGGTTGGGCTGCCGCACCCCTATTGGCCACCGGAGGCATACGAAGAGATAGACAAGGGATTCCAGAAGACCTTGTCGGGCGAATTCGGTGACGTTGACTTGGTTTTCATGCGGAAAAACGGCGAGCGCTTTCCAGT
>JAPLHX010000299.1 GCA_026389415.1 Coprothermobacterota bacterium
GCGTCGCTGAAGGAACCGGTATCTTCACCAGCGCCGCCCAGCGCAAGCGCGCCCGAGACGACCATCAAGGCGGAGGAGGATTCCATCTCCCATACTCCATAGCGATCCCTGCCGCGAGAGTTGGATTTCCCAGCCAGGAAACGAAGGGGGGCCACTGTCTAGTTAGGCCTTGATTCATCAATGATTTCGTCCGGGCAGACTTTCGTAGCTATTAACGGCGAAAATACAGTACATCCTACCGATTTTCCGCTGGACCGGGTCCTGACGGTATGTTCTCATCAGAGCGCGATCATCCGTTGTGCTCCTCTCACTCGCGGTCGACTTGAGTGGAGGCTTGAATCCTCCATCACTGACCCGTACGGACCTCAAGCGAGGCTTCTGCTCCCACTGTAGGGCTAGCCCAGTTCAAATGGACAGCATTGGCTGATCTCGCCGGCTAGAATCGGCGGAAAATATCCTCCACCTTGTGGCCGAGTTCCTCGTCGTCGGCCCATTCCTCCCGACGGGTGGCCCAAGCCGGCATCGGAAAGTTCACCAGCACCGGCGCCGGGATGTCCGGCTGGTGCAGAACCATCGTACCCGGCTTGATGATGGTGGAGCGTACCCGGAAAGCGCCGGAGAGGTAGTCATACTCCTTACTCTGACTTTCGGCGACGTCCAAGCGGCCGTTGACCTTGATGCTGGCGTTGGTCAGGATTCGCTTCTCCACCTCGCTGGCGGACTGCTGGCAGCCGATCAGGATTACGCCCAGGCTGCGGCCGCGCTCGGCGATGTCCAGCAGCACATCCTGGATCGGGCTCTTTCCCTCGCGGGGGGCATACTTGTTCAACTCGTCCAGCAAGAGAAAATAATAGGGGCGAGCCCCCTGCGCTTCCTTTTGCCGCATCAGCCGTTTCAGGGTGGAACCGACGATGAACTTCTGGGCTACCGGCTTCAGGCCGGAGAGGTGAACCACGGTTAGGCGGTGGGCGTCGAAGTCGATCTTATGCGGGTTGGGCACTTCCACGTCGGAACGCACCAGGTTCTTCAGAGCCTCCGCCGCCAGCCGCAGCTTGCGCAAGAAGGCATAGATGGTGGCGGAGTGCTCGATCCGGTCAAACCAGCTCCGCTCGTTGTCGGCAACGTCCAGGTCTTCGCGCAGGGACTCGATCAGGGTGTAGAGATCGGTAATGGAACGTTCGCCCGCTCGAATGCCGGCCCAGGCGCCCTTGTCCTGCTCGGCTTTCTTCTCCAGGCGCGCGGTGATGGAGCTGATACAGCCGGCCATGTTGGCCGTCTCCTGGTCGGGATCGGCGAACAGAAAGGGCAGCAGTTGCTCCTGGGCAAATTCGCGCATCGTCCAGCAGAATGGAGCTACGCCCTCCTTGCGCTGCTGCGTGGCGGGAGTCAGCGGACCCAGTCCCTCGGCGGGCGCGGCCCAGAAGGACAAGTCGTCGAAGGGTTGCATCGGCAATCCCATCTTTTGGTAGATCACGTTGTCGCGCTCGGTCAGGAGACGATTGGGCTTGTCCAGGAACAGCATATCCTCCCCTTTGACGTTGAAGGCAATCAGGTGGGCGTTGGCCCGGTCCGAGGGTGGAACGGCGCCGATGCCCTCGTAGTGCAGCAGGGAGTAGAGTAGGAAGAGGGCATAGGTCGTTTTCGTGGCCACCCCGGAGACGCCGGAGATGGAGGCATGCGCTCCCTTGCTGCCGTTGAGAAACTCGAAGTTAACGAAGAAGGGTTGCTGGTTACGCATCACGCCCGCCGGGATGCGCTGGGCCATCCGGGCGAAGGAGAGGGCGTCCTCTAGTTCAGCCCCCTTGGCGCGGTAGACCAGATCGGTGGGCCGGGGAGAAACGAAGATCTCCGGCGTGATCTGGGTGACCTGCACCTTGCCGACGTAAGCCGTGCTGGCCGGCAGGATCCCTTGGCGCACGATCTGGATGTCGCTGTCGAACTGAATCCCCTCGTGGTACTGGCTCACCTCGCAAACCGTGCCGTAGAAGCGGACGGAGGTGACCCCAGAATATCCATCGATCCGAGAGTCGACATAGACCACGTCGTCCAGCTCCAGATATTGGCCGCTCTCCACAATCACGTAGTACTCCAGCGTGCTGGCGGCCTTGTTCCCCAATACGTAGCCGATCGGGCAAGATGCTTCCGTCATCCGTTCCTCCTTCATTCTTTGGCCAAGGTAGCCAGGATCCGGCTGCGAAGGAGATTGACGTCTCCTAGCCGGTTCTTCAAAGCTTGTTCCAACGCCGCTACCGGATACAGGTTCTGCGGTGCGCGCCGGTCGGCCCAGAGGTTGCTGGCGAAGCGCAAGGCCGCGCGGGCAGCGTGCTCGGCCAAGTCCTGAGCCTGCGACAAGGACATGTAAGGCAACTCCACCCGGGCCAGATTGGACCAAGGGGAGGAATAGGGCGAAAGCGGCTGTAGCCGCAGGAAGAAGCTCAGCTTGCTGATGTCGCTATCCGGGTAACGGATGGCAAAGAGATGGGTCCGCTGGCTATATTTCAGCGTGGCTACGGCTTTCAGTTCGTCGCCCGTCAGGTAGAACTCCCGCACACTTTTGATCAATCCGGCCAGCTTGCCGCTTTCATCCACCAGCGTGCGTTCGTAGGGGATCGGGCCGTCGGCCAGCACCAAGTTGATGCCGGGGTCTTTGACCAATACGGCTGCCAACTCGCCTTCCCCAGCCCGCATCCAGTCGGTCAAGGCATGGTGAAAATCGGCGGGATCGCGCTGTACGGAACGCACGGTATAGACTAGGCGGGAGGGATCGTGTGGTGTTGACTGGAGTGTGATGGTGGATTCCGCCAGGTCGGCAGCGTTCGTGATGAAATAGCGGAAGACTTGCAGGTCCATCAACGAGGAAAGCAGATCGTGGGGACGCGCTCCTTCCATTCTCAACGCACCCCAGGCTACCGCGCCGAACAGACCAAAGCGGGGCACCTCTCCGTCCACGGTAGCGTGCATCTCCACCCGGGGCGTACCGTCCACGAAGGCCACCGCGCCAATCGGCGCCGGGAGTAGGATCGGAACGCAACCGAAACAGCCGGCAGGGCTTTCCACGTCGACCTGCACCTGGTACTTGCGTGGAGCCTCGGCGGCGGTTTCCACCGCCCCGGAGTAAGCGCTTTGCCACAGATCGGGCTTGATTCTCACGCTTGCGCTCCCTCTGCCAGCAGGCGAGAGCAACCGTTGTCGTTGACCACCTGCAGCACGCGCTCGAAGCGGGCCACCAGGTCCTGGCGATGGGTGATGATGCCGATCTGCAGATTCTCCCCTTTCAGCGTCTCCAACACGTCCGCCACCTCTTGCAACGTTTGGGCGTCCAGCGTGCTGAACCCTTCGTCGATGAAGAAGCTATTCAACTGGCGGTTACGGGAAAGAAAATCCTTGACGGAAAGGGCCAAAGCCAGTGAAGCCAAAAAGGTTTCCCCGCCGGAAAGCATGGTGATCGCCCGCGGCGGGGCAGTGGAGTAACCGTCTTCCACCAGCAGGTCGTCGTCTTCGTCCAGCTGCAATCGGTAGCGTCCGCGGGACAGCGTTTGTAGACGTTCGTTGGTCCGAGCCAGCAGGTGGTCGAGGATCGCGGAGGAGACGAACTGGATGATCTCGGTGGTGCTGAAGTCGCGGGCAATAGTTTGATAAACAGTCGTTTCCGCGGCCAGCTGTTCCCGCTGGCTGGACAGCTTCTCCCAGTTCGCTTTGCGCTCCAGCAGGACGCCGGTTTCCTGCTTCCAGTGGCCAATCCGGGTGGCCAACTCGTCGGTGCGCGTTTTGTGTTCGGCCTCTTCCTTTTGTTTGGCGAAGAGCGCCTCCGGGTGGAAAGGATTGGCGTTCAACTCTTTGGCCAGTGGTTCCCACAGCGTCTCCGTCTGGATCCGTTCCTGGCGGAATTGGTCCAGTGCCTTCTGTTCGCGTGCAATCTCCTCCATGGTTTTGGCGAAGGGCAACGCTTCTTCCCAGGAAGGAAAGCCGGCAGCCTGGGCCTGTTCGGTTAACTGCCGGGTCAAGACATCGCGTTGGTGGATGATGGCCTCCCACTCTCCGCCGAGCTTGGCGGCATCGGCCTGGGCCGCCTGGCAGGCCTTTTGGGCCTGCCCCACCTGCCGGTCCTGTTCTACAAGCCATTGCTCCAGCGCGCGTTGTTGTTGTTCCAGCGTTTGTTGTTGTCGCAGCAGATCTTTCTTGCGGCCTTCCAGCAGTTCCACGGCGTCAGCAGATTGCGCTTCCGGACCCAGTTTTTCCGCCTCCTGGGCCAGCATGCGCTCCCACTCCGCCACCTTCTCCCGTGCGCTTCGCAGTGATTCCCCGGTGTGCTCCAGGCTGGTTTTCAGCGCAGCCAGCTCCGTGTCGAGAGCGGCGACGGCATGTTGCGCCTTCTCGAACGCGGTGCGAGCTTTTTGCAAGGCGTGTTCCGCTTCCACCAGATGCGTCGGTGCATGCGGCAGGAAGCGCTGAATCGTGTTGCCGCAGATCGGGCAGACATCCCCCGGCTTCAGGTCTTTGATCAAGACCTCGGCGGCCGAGTTCCGCGTGGCCTCTCGGACGGCTGCTTCAACCTGGTCGCGCACCTGGCCGGCTTCAACCAGCAGGGCGGCTTTTTGCCTCCGTTCGGTTTGCTTGGTTTCTAGCAGAGAGGAAAACTTGTCCTGGTCCCGCTGGGCTTTCTCTGCCGCCTGCTGGTAGTTCTGTAGCTGGGAATGGGCATTCGTGAAGCGGGCGGCAATCACCAGCTTGGCATGGGTCTCTTCCAGCGACTGCCGCAGCTCCGACAACCGTTCGGGCCATCGCTCTTGCTGCGGTTGACGCTGTCGCTCCTGCCGCTGGCGATCCAATTCTGCCACCGTGCGGACTCCCTCGGCGCACAGCGTTCGGGCGCTCTGCAGCCGGTCTGCCAGTCCCTTCTGCTGTTGTTTGTTGTCGTTCAATTGTCGCGCCAATGGCTCGATCACGCTGGCCTTTCGCGCTTGTTCCAGGGCAAGCGAACGCTTGCCCTGGGAAGGTTCTTGGGCGATCAAAGCATCCCGTTTGGCTTCCAGGTCCGTCAAGGTCTTCCTCTTTTGCGCCCGCCCAACCAACTCATCCAGCGTTTGCCGCACGACGGACAAGGCATCGGTCTCCTGCTGCAGTTGTTGTTGGAGCTCGTTGCCTTGTCGTTCCCGCTCCGCCAATGACTCAACGGAGAATTGGGCGGGGTCGGTTCCCTCCAGTTGCTTACAGACCGTTTCCTCCTGCGCTTCCAACTTTCTCTTGCGGCTGGTAGCGGCTTTACCGATCTCTTCGTAGATGTCCAAACCGAGCAGATTCACCAGGATCTGCCGCCGCTGGCGGGGCTGGGATGGCTTAAGGAAGCGATCGTACTGGCCCTGCGGCAGCAGGATCACCCGGGTGAATACCTCGAAATCCATGTGCAGCAACTGCCGCTCCAAATACTCGTTGAATTCAGTCTTGAGGGTCAGGGGTAGCGGTGTGCCGTTCCTTAGCAGCTTGAAGTCCACTCGCGCCGGGCGACCCTGGCGTATCACCTGGTATTCGTCGGCGCCCAATTGGAAGGTGAGAGCCACCCGGAAGTCCTGCGCGCCGCTGCGCAGGATGTTCTCCTTGACTTCGTTTTTGCCCAGGCGGGGGATGCGGCCGTAGAGGGCGTAGCAAATGGCATCGATCAACGAGGTTTTGCCGGCACCGGTCGGACCTGCAATGGCAAAGAGGTCCAGGTCGGCGAAGTTCTGCTCCAGTTGTTTCCAGGAGATGAAGTTTTCCAGCTCAAGCCGCAGGATGCGCACCGGTGACCTCCTCGTAAAGCTGCTCGATCGCCTTCAGCACTTCCTCTCCGGCCTCCGGGCGGAAGCGGCGGTAGATCACTTCCACCGCCTGCAGGCTGGTGTCAGCTAGGCTATCCAACTGGGGGCGGTCCGCTCGGGTTTCCTCCGGGCGCTGGATATCCACCTTAATCACGTTAGGATAGCGGCCGCGGATCTCTGGGACCAGCCCCTCCGATTCCGTTTCCACTCTCAACTGCAATCGAACGTAACCTGGACGGTGGGCGTAGGGCTCCAGAGCTTGCCAGACCTCGTCCTGGGTGGCGGCAACGGTCCACAAGGGAAGGGCGGACTGCAACGGGACGAACTGGGCATCAGTGCGGATACGTTCAATTTCCACCAGATAAAACCCCTTTTCAATCCCGGTCTCGCCGAAGTTCAACCGGAAAAGGGAACCGGCGTAAAAGGTTTGGGCGGGGGCTTGCACCACTTGTTGGTGACGATGAACGTGACCCAAAGCCACGTAGTGTACGTTGGGGGGCAGGTTTTGCGGCGGGATGGAAAAGAAAGGAAGGACCGTGCCCGGTCGCTCGGTTTCGCTGATCCGGGCTCCGGCGATCATCAGGTGACTGGTGAAGACATTTAGGGCATCGATGTCGGCGTGCCGTGAGAGGTAACGGAGCAACTGGGAGACGCGCTCGATGTATTGGCCGCGCAAGTCATCGCCTGCTGTCTTCAAGTCCATCAGTAGGCGCTCGTGCGGATAGGGGAGGGCGATCACCACCACCGGTTCGTCCCGCTGGCTGCGGAAGCGGAGGACAGCGTCCTCGGCCGGCTTCTCAAAAACCGTGACCTGACCCAATGCCAACAGGTTTTTTGGCGGTTCCAGCGTCTTACCGTCGTGGTTTCCGGCCAGCACCAACGAGCGGATGCCGGTCTGGGCCAGGCGGGAAAAGAAGTCGTACACCATTTTGGTGGCCCAACTCGGCGGCAGCGGGTTGTCGAACAGGTCACCGGCCACGAGCAGCAGATCCACCGACTCTCGCACGGCAGCTTCGTACAACTCGTCCAGGAGCTTTCCGGTCTCCTCCTGACGATTAATGCCTAGCAGTTCGTTGCCGACGTGCCAATCCGCAGTGTGGAGGATACGCACACTTTCACCCCTTTCTCTGCCGGTTCACTCGAGGATGCCGCCCGTCCCCTGACAACTCATTGTCAGTCGATCGTACCAACGATTTTAGCATCCTCCCCGAGATAGGGTGAGGATAGATGAACCCAGTGAAATAGGATCCCTCCCTTGATTACAACTGGGTGACGAAGAAGTCCACACCCTGCTGCACCAATTCCGCGCGGGTCGAGATGGCTCCACCGGTGGGTGCCAAACCGTAGCCGTCGTTCTTCACCGGCACTGGGGTGGCGGGCACGCTGACAGCTTGCAACCGGTCGTAAAGCTCCTGCGACTGGCTGGGTGGCACCAGCCTGTCTTTTTCCCCGTGCAGGATCAGGAAGGGCAGATCGTCCGGGGAGATATAGGTGACAGGGCCGGCCTGTGCCAGGACATGCTGCCGCAGGCTGATTAGTTCGGATCGCTGGTGCCGAACAGGACATGCTGCCGTAGGCTGTTCAGACATGCTGCCGCAGGCTGTTCTGTCCCTGCAACATCGCGCTAAGGTCGGAGGGACCAAAGAGGTCCACGACCGCTTGTACGCGGCTGGAAACACCGTTCCACCCACCAGAGGTTTGACTGAAGGGAGCGCCGGTGTCAACCGTTCGTTCCCAACAGTGCCACCAGGTGCCCGCCGGCACTGCCGCCAATGGCTCCAATGCGATCGGGGTCCAGGTTATTGTCCGCAGCGTGGGCGCGCAGGAAGCGCACCGCGCACATTACATCTTCGATTTGAGCGGGAAATTTGTATTCTGGCGTCAAGCGGTAGTCAATTGCCGCCACCAGGGTACCGCGAGCGACTAGCTCCGGGATAAAATCAATGCCCACTCCACTGGATTTGCTGCCCTTGGTCCAGCCCCCACCGTGCACATAGAGGACAGCCGGTGTGGTACCGGTGCGTTGGCCGGGAAATAGAGGTCCATGGACAAGGAGACGCCGTTTACCTGTCCGTAGGGCACGTTGCGCTCCACTCTTTGCTGGGTGGGCATGTCGCTGGATATGGGCACGACAGCGCTGGCTTCCCGCAACGCTTGCTGCAGCGGCGCCACCTGCTCGGTGTAGGCCTGTTGCCGGCGGGTATCGGAGGGATCGGGGTTGCGAAGAGCATCAGCCAGCACGACGCCGTCCATTCCATCGGTGGGGAAACCGATCAGGCGCGAGAGGGTGGGCAGGATGTCCACCAGGCGGGCGGGGGTATCCGAGGTCCCTTGTAACACCCCTGGCCCGGCCAGGATCAAGGGAATGTGCTGGTCGCCCCAAGTCACTTCTCCGTGCGCACCGCGTGAAGAGAGGGGGGCA
>JAPLHX010000312.1 GCA_026389415.1 Coprothermobacterota bacterium
AAAGCAGGACCAGCAGACCGTTGGTCAAAAAACGGAGGACACTGCCACGCAAGTGCCGGCCAAAAGGCGGCAATGCGAGAAAGAAAAGACCGAGGAAGACCGAAGGGTACAAAGCGGACCATTTGCTGGAAATGGCCAGACCACAGGCGACAATGGTGAAAAAGAAATCCCACTTGTTGTGGTTTTTGTAGTACCGTGCCGCAAATAGCAGGGAAAGCGTAATAAAAGCCGCGGCAAAGACGTCCAGCATGGCCATCCGACCCATCACGAAAGACAGGAAATCCCAGGAAAAAAGGAAAGCTGCAAACAGGGCACCACCCATTCCCAAACCCAACGTGCGAGCCAGCCAAAACACCAGAAAGACAGTCAGGCAGCCGAAGAGATAGGGAAAGAAACGCCAACCCCAAGGATTGTCGCCGAAGATCAGGATCCCACTGGCGATCAACATTTTCCCTAACGGCGGGTGTTCCCAATTGGGGTCTTCTTGGCCGGCTACATAGGCGTTCGCTGCGCGGACGTAGTGCACTTCATCGAATACCTTGTCGGCGGGAAAACCCAAGAACAAGCCGCGGGAGAGGAAAACAAAGATCACGAGCAGAAGAACCAGGATGATCTGGGTCCGCCGGCTCATACGCGGCTTACCGCTTTCCTCTATCCGTTTCCTGTTAGAGCCCGTATTGGGCGACGACCTCGTCCTTGGTCTTGCTTAGGATCTGGTACTTGGCTCCGACTTTGGCAAAGGCTGCAATCGCCTTGTCCAGGTGCTCCTGCTCGTGTGCGGCAGACAATTGCACGCGGATCCGCGCCTGACCCTTGGCTACTACCGGGTAATAGAAGCCAATCACGTAAATACCCTCGGCGTAGAGGTCGCGGGCAAAATCCTGGGAGAGCTTGGCGTTATACAGCATGATCGGTACAATTGGGTGCACGCCCGGTTTAATATCGAAACCGGCAGCGGTCATTTGCTGGCGGAAGTATTGTGTATTCCTCTCCAACTTGTCGCGCAGAACCGTGCTTTCCGAAACCAACTCCATCACGCAGAGAGCGGCGGACACCACCACCGGAGGTAAGGTGTTAGAGAAGAGGTAGGGGCGGGAACGCTGGCGCAGGATGTCGACGATCTCCTTGTGGCCGGATGTACAACCGCCGGAGGCTCCACCAAGAGCTTTACCCAGCGTGGTGGTGATCAGATCCACACGACCCATCACACCACAGTGCTCGTGTGTACCCCGTCCGGTTTTCCCCATGAAGCCGGTGGCGTGGGAATCGTCCACCATCACCAGGGCATCATATTTTTCCGCCAAGTCACAGATCTCGTGGAGCTTGGCAATGTCGCCATCCATGGAAAACACTCCATCGGTACCTACCAGGCGGAAACGAGCGGATTGGGTTGCTTTCAGCTTCTCTTCCAGGTCAGTCATATCCCCGTGTTGGTAGATGAACCGTTGGGCTTTGGACATGCGGATTCCATCGATGATGGATGCGTGGTTGAGCTGATCGGTGATGATGGCATCCGCTTCCTTCATCAGGGTTTCGAATAGGCCTCCGTTGGCGTCGAAGCAAGAGGAGTATAGGATGGTGTCCTCTGTTCCCAGGAAACGACTGATTTTTTCTTCCAGTTTCTTATGGATATCTTGCGTGCCACAGATGAAGCGGACCGACGACAACCCGTAACCGCGATCATACAGGCCTTGGCGAGCCGCTTCCAGCAATTTGGGATGGCTGGAAAGCCCCAGGTAGTTGTTGGCGCAGAAGTTGAGCACTTCTTTGACTGGGGCGCCGGCCGGGTAGGAAACAGAAATAGGAGCGGACTGGGGCGATTCGATGATTCGTTCTTCC
>JAPLHX010000203.1 GCA_026389415.1 Coprothermobacterota bacterium
GACTCGGGAAGCCAAAGGCACCGGTTGAAATCGCCGGAAAGGAGATCGATCGAATCCCTCGTGCCGTCGCTGGCGCCATTGTATTGCGATAACATTTTGCCAACATCTCTTCTTCTCTTTTGGTTCCGCCCTGCCACATCGAACCGACCGGATGGATCACCCATTTCGCTTTCAAGCCGTATTCCTTTGTGATCTGAGCTTGGCCGGGTGAGCACCCTCCCAGGACATGCTCTGCCGCAGGCTGTTCTCGGCAAGCAATCCAGGGCCGGCCGCTCGATGGATCGCGCCATCCAATCCACCACCACCCAACAGAGAACCGTTGGCTGCATTGACGATCGCTTCGGTTTCCTGCTGGGTAATGTCCCCGCAGACGACTTCTATTGTTCCAATGTACTCCATTTGATTCTGCATCATTCCTCCCCATGTCCCCTACGATCTCCCGCATTCCCCACTCCATCCGGCAATGATCGTGCAGCAACGAGTACAGCTCCCCCACTTCGGAATCCGGACAAGTGATGGTGATCGGAAGATGTCTTATCCAATGTAATGGTTTTAGGGGTTGGTGGAGGCGGCGGGAATCGAACCCGCGTCCAAAAGACCTACCCCAAAGGCTTCTACGAGCGTAGCCTGTGTTTTATCTCGCCAGTGGCGCTCCCCAGGCAGGATCGCCGCCGGCCAACGCGAGTTTGCTTCTCCTGGCTGCCCTCGCGTCTGGCGCACCAGAGAGGCCCTGCTGATTGACGCTCATTCCCGCCCCGCAGGGTGAGAGCCAGGAAGAGCGGCTAACGCTTAAGCGTAAGCTACTTGCGGAGTGTTGGCAATTATTGTGCGCCGCAATGATTTAAGAGGTTTGCGACACCCTCTGCTCGCCGCCGTTGCCTTCGGTCTCTGTCGAAACCTTGCGCCCCCAGCAGTTGCATATTTCCGCAATTCCCAGTATAGCAAGTATAGCGATCAAACGAAACCACTGTGGTTTCCATCTAATGACCCGATGGAAGGAGTCCCACCTGTGAAGAAAATACTGATCGGATTGATGTTTGGATTGATCCTGGGAACATCTTTTGTGCAAGCTGCCCCCCCTGACCCCATGGATGCTTCTTCCCCTTCGCCGGATTGGCAGAGCATTCGTTCCGAAAACTTCATTTATTACTTCCGCGATCCGTCTATCCAGCCGGCCGTTGAGGGATTATCCAGCCAGGATGAGGAATTCCTCAGCTTTCTGAGCCGGACGTTCCAAGCCACGGCCACGATCTCTCCCATACAGACCTACATCTTCACCGATTGGAAGAGCGCTTTGCAGGAAAACCTGCGGCTACCGGAAACGGCAATTTGGAACATCTACGAGCAAGGGGTGTTCGAGCGGACCAATGCTCAGTCTCTGCTTGTACGTCAACTGGTGGCGGACAGTGCCTCCTTCGTGCACAGTGGCGTCATCACCAGCCTGCAATACCAATTTCGCGGACAGGACCCTCATGTCCCTGCCCTGCTCTATCTGGCACTTGGTGAATTGCAACCGCCGGAAAAGATGATGTTTCAGCCGTACTCACAGCATGCCGTGGTCACCTACGCATCGTTCCTGACATTCCTGGAAAACCAGTATGGCGCCGCCAAGTTGAAAGAACTGATGTATAGCGTGCGATCCGAAGTCTACTACGGATTGGGTCGGACGGGGGAATTCGAAAAAACATGGTTGTTCCTCGATGAGGTGCAGCGGATTTATGGCCGAAAGCTGGAAGATCTATCCAAGGATTGGCTCGCATTTCTGGCACCGATGCAACCTCCAAGCAGCATTGATCCCAAAGTGTATTACGATATTTCGCAATACTTAAATACGGCTGGTTTCAATTACTATCGCTGGCAGGACTTTCCCAATTTTTTCGAACTGATGTCTGACACCGCCCTTCTCTACTACTGGTTCGATCGTTTGGATCTGGAAAAAAGCCAATTCTATCATCAACGGCTGCTGGAAGGTGATGCCCAAGGACAATGGGTCGTGGATGCCCCGACCCGCTATGCCATCGGCGGAGGGATCGGGTTCGGGGTAGTCGTGTTCGCCATCATTGGGTACTTTATCTGGAAATCCTGGCGTCGCGGTCAACAAATGCGGGCCTTGGCTAAAGCGGCCAAGCAGGAGCAGTCAGCCTTCAGTGAATTCCTCGGCGAACGAACCAAGGAGCCTCCGGCACAGCAATAGACGGGGTTAAACGCGGCGCAGCTTGACTTTCATCGCGTCAGCCATTACCCGACGCTCTTCTTTTTTGCGAATCGCTTCGCGTTTGTCATACTCTCGCTTTCCGCGAGCCAGGGCAATCTCCAGCTTGATCCGGTGCTGGCGGAAATACATCCGCAGGGGGATAATCGTCAATCCTTTTTCGATGGCCTTGGACCCGAGGCGACGAATCTCAGATTTGTGCAACAGGAGTTTCCTTTTTCGCGTGGCTTCGTGAGCAAAATGCACAGCCGGGCGATAATTGCCAATGTGCAAGTTCCACAGATAGGCCTCCCCCTGATCCACCCGGACATAGGAATCAAGAAAGTTGATCCTGCCTTCACGGATCGCTTTTACTTCCGATCCATGCAAAGCGAGGCCCGCTTCCAGCTTTTCCAGTATTTCATAGTTATGCAAGGCGCGCCGGTTCACCGACACCACCTTGATGTCATCATTCATCGCCAATACTCCGTATCGATATCATACCGAAAAGGAAGGATTCTAGAAAGAAATGACACGCTGGAGCTCTTGTGGAAACGAGGGGAAACGGGGAAAATGGCGGAGAGCGATGAGTGAGGAAGCTGCTGAAGCAACCAGCAGAAACAAATCTGTCCTTGATCGGGAGTTACAGCAAAAACGCGAACGCTTTCAACAGGAAGCGTTTCCCTTAATGCCGATGCTGTACCGTACGGCTCTTAGAATGACGCGCAACCAACACGATGCCGAAGACCTAGTGCAAAACGCGGTCCTCCGCGCTTATACGTTTTTCGATAAGTTCCAGCCGGGGACCTCCTTTAAGGCTTGGGTTTTCAAGATCATGACGAACGTCTTCATCAACGACTACCACAAACGTGCCCGCGCCCCCTTTACCGTTCCTTTAGAAAATCAGAGTGGCTTTGAACCAGATCCCGAGAAGCTGTTTTTTGATCAGGTGATGGACACCGATATCAAGAAGGCGGTAGAAGAGCTACCGGAGGTCTATCGGCTGACATTTCTACTAGCTTCCGAGGGATTTTCTTACAAGGAGATCGCTTCCATCACCAGGGCCAACCTTGGCACGGTGATGTCCCGCCTGTATCGCGCCCGCAGACTTCTCCAAGGCAAGCTGTGGGAGTACGCTAAAGGAGTGGAGCAATAATGGACTGCCGGCATGAATTGCACGAGCTGTATCGTTTTTTGGACCGCGAGATGTTGCCGGAAGAAGAAACGGAGTTTGCTAACCACATCACCGTCTGCCTGGAGTGTCTCAAACGCTATGGGTTCGAATGGCAATTCCAACAGTTGGTGGTCCGCCGGATGCAGCAGGAGGGGGTGCCCGAGGACCTGATGGCAAAGGTTAAGGTCGCGTTACGATCGATCTAGTGCAGGCGCCCGCAAATTAGCTCTGCCAGTTCTTTCGCTGCTGCTTCTGCTTCACTCGTATCCAAGGCCTCCACCATCACTCGAACCAGTTTTTCCGTACCGCTGGGGCGCACCAGTACCCGCCCGTGGCCCTTTAATCGTTCCTCGGCAAGAAAAATCGCCTCCGCAATCGCTGGGTCCTCAAACAGGAGCTCTTTGCGCTCCACGGGCACATTCAGCAGGAATTGTGGCACCCTGACCAGCTCTTGACCCAGCTCGCTGAGGTCAAGATTGGTTTCTTCCATCAGTCGCAGCAAAACCAGGGATGATAGGATACCGTCCCCGGCGTGGGCCATTTCCAAAAAAATGATGTGACCCGATTGTTCTCCGCCGACCACTGCCCCGCTTTCCAACATCTGTTCCAACACGTAGCGATCTCCCACCTTGGCCCGCAAAAGCCTGTCTCCGTCGAGAATCCGGCCAAGCCGGTCGCAAGCCATCAACCGGTCACCATCTCCATCAAAGGAAAAACCCAGGTCTGCGTGGCAACGCAATACCGTTTCAGCCAACAACTGGGGATGGGTAGCGCCGCAGTCAACATTCACCCTGGATCCATCCGGTAAAGCATTGAGGGCGGTAACCTGGAAACCGAGCTCTTCATATAGAGCCGGCGCAAAGGGGCTGGTCGCACCCCAAGCGCAATCCAACACTATATGCAGGCCTGTCAGTTTGGTGGGTGCTTGATGGCGGAGAAACGCCAAGTAGCGTCCCGGAGCCAGGTCAAACCGGGCTAAAGCCGCTGGAAAGCGAGGTCCCACATACGCTAACCCGCGGTAGAATTCTTCGATCCGATCCTCTTCGTCGTCGGTCAATTTCATCCCATTGGCCCCGAAGATTTTAATCCCATTGTCTTCGATCGGGTTATGCGAGGCAGAAATCATCACGGCCGCCTGCGCAGCATACTCTTGCACCAGCAGAGAGAGCGCCGGCGTAGGGACAATTCCGACCAAACCAACCCGGGTGCCACTGGATAGAACACCTCCACTGAAGGAAGCTTCGATCATGTCGGAGGAAAGGCGGGGATCCTTGCCCACCAGGACGAGAGGATCTTCTTGGTTTTGCTTGAGGAATAATCCCAAAGCGCGTCCCACCTTCAAAACAAGATCGGCAGTTAATTCCCGGTTCGCAATCCCGCGGACGCCATCCGTGCCGAAAATGCGAGTGCTCATGGGTAGGGTTTCACTCCAATCGTGGTCGTACTGGTGTTTAGAAGCGTGATTCCCATCGGAACCATCACTTGCAGGGGCAAGGAATACTCTCCCTCGACCAAACCTTTCAGATTCACTTCCACCAAGAAATCGGATGGGCGCAGGGATTCGATCTCCGACTTCGGTCCGATCACAGTGATTATTATTTGTGGCGGGTCCATTGCTGCCGGCCAAGACGCATCCAAGGATTCGACCGTTACTTCAAACTCGGCTTGAGCAGCTTCCGCCAATTCTATTGTCACTTGCACAACGCTTTCTGTCAGTAAGCTGGCTGGCAGTTGGCCAGTATCGAGATCGACCGATTCCGTAAACGATTCCCGGCTTCCGTCCACCGAGATCGGCACCGTGGAAATCGCAAGGATGGAATTTAAGGACTCCGATGTCCCTTCCAGCGTAGCGATGGCCGGCTCCACCGTCACCGAACGAATGACGAAACCGGATCCTGGGGAACCCACGATGCGCGGTGTGATCGGAACCGTTTTGATCAGGGATTCCCGATTGACTGGAATCGAAACCTTGACCGTCTCCGGGGTGACTTTTAACGGAAGTTCTTTGCCTTCCCGGTTGAGAATGCGGACATTCACTGTCTGTGAAACGGAGCTGGACAGATCGGTGAGATCGACCGCGGCCAAGGCTCGTTGCGCTTGGACCACGACGCTATGCGGGCCTTGCAAGGAAATCGTGTTGGGCTCCACGGTTTGGTCTTGACCCAGGCTAAGCCCTTGGGGCAGTCGTCCCAGGAAGACAATTTCCACCGGCAAGGTGGTCGTTTCCACATTCTCCAGTTGCACCAGAAGCTGATCGGGGTTGGCTTCCAGTAAATTGGCGCCCGGAATTGGCTTCAGCAGAACGGGTAACAGGAATTGCCCGGCGGCTTTCCCCTCTAGATCCACGAAAGCATGGATATTCTCGGAACCAACCTCCACCCGCACAGAAGCTCGGATCCGGATCGAAATCGGAGGAAGCGCCTTAGCTAGGGAAAGGTCTTGTCCCATATTCTCCGTCTCCACCGGCACCGTCAGTACTCGTTCCAATTGGGGTGCTTCTGCGGACACGACATACACCCACAGCACTAACGCCAAGACCGCGGAGAGCAGCTTGAGATCCCAGTTGTGAGTAAAAAAACGGAAGAAGCGTTTCACCGAACACGCCCTATAAATGGTAAGTCTTTCACCAGTCGATTGCGCAGTTCTGGAAGGGATAGATCTCGCTGCAACTGTCCCCCGGCCGCGACCGAAATCGCTCCGCTTTGCTCGGAAACGACGACTACAATGGCGTCACTATCTCGCGTGATCGACAGGGCAGCCAAATGGCGAGTGCCCAGGTCTTTCGGCAAATCGGCCGCTTCGTCCATCGGAATCATCACCCGCGCTGCTTCAATCCGGTTACCGTGAATTAGCACCGCTCCGTCGTGCAGCGGCGATTTTGGGTAAAAGATCGCCTGTAGAACCTCAGAGGTGAGCAGAGCATCCATTAATACCCCTTGCGCGACCAACTCAGCCAGCCCGGATGTTCGCTCCAGGATGATCAGAGCGCCAATCCGCTTTTGGCTCATGGATGCCACTGCTGTACAGATTTCATCGATCCAGTCTTTTTGCCTGGCCAGGGGACTGCGAAACCGACCCCTTCCGATCCGGGAAAGAAAATGGCGGAGTTCCGGTTGGAAGATCACGGCCAGCACCAAGGGCAAAGTCCCGACAAACATGGCCACGATCGTCCGCAACAACCATTCCAGAGTGATTAAACTGAGCGCCCCTGCTACCAATGAAGCAATCAACATCACGATCAAGGCAATGGCCAATCCCTGGAACAGTTGCAGGGCGCGCGTGCGCTTAATCAGGACGAACAGTACGTAAAAAAGGAAGGCGATCAATACCACATCCAGCAGGTTTAGCCAGAGGGAAGGGATCTGAATCTTCCCCCAGAAATCCTCTAACCACTGCCAGAAGGGACCCATCGTGTCGCCTTTCCGTCAGGCGCAAGGCTGATCATCAGCCGCACGCCGGTTGAACCTAAAGAAGTAGAGCCAGGATCGCCTTTTGCACGTGCAGGCGGTTTTCTGCCTGGTCAAAGATGGCCGACTGCGGTCCGTCAATCACTTCGTCGGTGATCTCCAGGCCGCGGTGAGCAGGGAGGCAATGCATCGCGATCGCATTGTGGCTCGCTTGTGCCAATAGTTGCTGATTGAGTTGGTAGGGCGTAAACACCTTCAGTCGCTCCTCCTTTTCTTTCTCCTGACCCATGCTAACCCAGGTGTCGGTGTAAACGACATCCGCACCGGAAACAGCCTGTTGGGGGTCATTAAAAATCTCCAGCGAACCACCGGAGTCGCGCGCATATTCGTTCGCTCTTAGCACAACCAACTCGGCGGGTCGAAAATGGGAAGGCGTACCCAGCCGGATGTGCAAGCCGAGCTTGGTGCCGCCCAGAATCAGGGAGTGTGCCACATTATTGCCATCGCCAACATACGCCAGGGTCAACCCCGCCAACTTTCCCTTGTGCTCCAGCACGGTATAGAAATCGGTGAGTCCTTGACAGGGGTGCGTGAAATCGGATAGGCCGTTGATCACGGGCACTTCGGATCCTGCGGCCAGGTCTACGACATCCTGGTGCGCATAGACCCGGGCCATAATGCCATCCAGGTAGCGACCCAGCACATGCGCGGTATCGCCGATCGTCTCCCCGATTTTCAATTGCAGATCGTTGGCAGAAAGGAATAAGGCGTGTCCGCCGAGTTGGGTCATGGCCACCTCAAAGGAAACGCGGGTGCGGGTGGATGTCTTTTGAAAAATCATCCCCAGGGTTTTGCCTTCCAAAAGATGGGAGATTTGGCCCGTCTTGCAAGCGGTCTTCAACATCCGGGTGGTGTCGAACACCAACTCCATCTCTTGCCGGCCCAAGTCCATCAGGGAGAGAAGGTCTCTGCCTTTCAGGTCACGGTTCATCGCTTCCTCCTTCTATCCGCGCGAGCCGAATCGCTCGTGGATCAGATCGCTCAAATCCGGATGGCCAACCTCTTCCAATTCATAATACACCCGTACAGACGGCTTGTTAAAGTGGAGGAAACGGCTCAAATCGATGGGGGTTCCCACCACCACCAAGTCACAATCGGTGGCGTTGATGGTCTCTTCCAGCTCTTTCATCTGCTTCTGGCCATACCCCATGGCCGGCAATACATCACAGAGATGACTATATTTGGCAAAAGTGTCTCGAATGGTGCCTACTGCTTGGGAACGGGGGTCGACCACTTCTTTGGCTCCACCGCGATGCGCAGCCACATACCCGGCGCCATACCCCATTCCGCCGTGCGTTACGGTAGGACCGTCTTCCACAACCAATACCCGCTTTCCCGCCAGCATCTCGGGAGCATCGACCCGAATGGCGGAGCGTGCTTCCAGGATCAGTGCCTTTGGATTCAGTTTGGCGATCGAAGCTTTCACCAGATCGATATTCTCCCGGGAGGCGGAATCCACCTTGTTGATCACAACGACATCGGCCAACCGCGCGTTGGTTTGTCCGGGGTGATATAACCGTTCGTGCCCAGGCCGAAGGGGGTCTGCAACCACAATCTGCAAATCAGAAACGTAGAAGGGGAAATCATTATTGCCGCCATCCCAGACCACAACATCCGCTTCTTGTTCCGCCTGACGGAGGATCGCCGCATAATCCACACCAGCGTAGACTACAGCGCCCATGGCAATATGTGGCTCGTATTCCTCCCGCTCTTCAATCGTGCATTTGTACTTGACCAGGTCTTCCAGCGTCGCGAAGCGCTGCACGGCCTGCTCTAGCAAATTCCCATAAGGCATGGGGTGGCGGATCGAAACCACGCGTTTGCCCATTTGACGCAGGATGGACACCACCTTGCGCGTCGTTTGGGATTTTCCGGAGCCCGTTCGGACGGCGCAGATCGAAATCACCGGCTTTGTGCTGCGGATGGCGGTGCTTCTGGGTCCTAACAGGAGAAAGTCGGCACCGGCCGCCATCACTTCGGCTGCTTTCCCCATCACATACTCGTTGGGCACATCGGAATAGGCAAAGACCACTTCATCGACATTCAACTTCCCAATCAGCGATGCCAGTTCCTGTTCCCCGTAGATGGGAATACCCTTGGGGTAAAGCTTGCCCGCTAACTCGGGTGGGTAGAGCCGTCCTTCGATATCCGGGATCTGGGTGGCCGTAAACGCTACCACTTCGTAACAATCGTTGTCTCGATAGAACACATTGAAGTTGTGGAAGTCGCGACCTGCCGCACCCATAATCAACACGTTTCTACGCACTTTAATCCTCCTCTAGGTTATTGTTGGCGCTTGCGAACTTAGGTAGTCCTTGGGACGAAACTGCTTCTGGACGTAGGGGGAAACGCTCGCTCGCAGGATACTGTGGTACCCTGCTGCAAATTCCAAACGGTCTCCGACTCGGATAGACCTCTTTGCGCCACCGAGATCGACAACCAGATGATCGGAACTCGCTCCCACAATCTCAATGCCGGCTTCCAAGGGGAACAGGTCATCCAATTCGATATCGATTCGGCCCAGGGCTAAAATGGCTCGGGGTCGGAGTCCCCGATCAATAAAGTGATCAGCCTGCGGCAGCATGTCTTGGCCGAATGCGTTCCGACCCAGAAGACCGAAAGGAACAGATGGTTTGTTTTCCACTTCGATCACCGAAGCGTGCAGCTCCACCGTATCCAGCTTGCGTCCGATCGTTCTTTCTACCTGTCGGGCGATTTCCACAAACATCCGACCATTTTCCGCTGTTGGCAAAACACCGCTTAAGCAGGCGTAATTGGTCGATAGTCCCTCAAGGTAAAGGCCGGGTAATGTCTCAACCGCCTTCGCCAGTGCAGACACGCCTTCGGGCATGACTCCCTCCCGCAAATCTCCGTTTTCTACCGCAAGCAAGACTTTGTGCTTCCGGCCGCGTTGAAGCGCAGCTCCCGATAATGCTACGAGAGTATCCAGCGAGGATTGGATGCTGATATCAGCCCATTTCACCGTTTCCTCCGCTTCCGCGGGCGTCGAGGAACGAAGCAGCAGAAGAGGAATCGCCAGGGCCACGCCCCGGCGTAAACGGGCCAAGTTGATCAATCGGGCATCCGCTATGCCTTGTACTCCCCCCCGGATCATTGCCGCCGCCACCGGAGGAAAACCCCTGGTCACTTTCGTCACCCCGCAGACGGATACACTAGCCTGCCGGCAGGTTTGGACAACCTGCCGGGCGTTTTGCTCGATCCGGTCTAGGTGGAAAATCAGCTCGGGAGGCACGCTCTAGGCAGACGCTCTCGCTTCACGGATGGATTCCCGCAGGATTCCCAAGGCGGTGTCGATCTGTTCGGCATTGACCACCATCGCCGGGGTAAAGCGGATGGAAGACATCCCGCAGGGTAATAGCAGCAAACCTTTGCTGCAGCAAGCGTCGATCACCCGGTCGCGCAAGGCTCGGGCCGGTTCCTTGCTGGTGCGATCCTCCACCAACTCGATGGCCAGCATCAAACCCAGGCCACGGACGTCGCCGATTTCCTCGAACTCCTGCTGGAGCCCTCGCAGACCATCCGCGAAGCGCTGTCCCATCCGTTGACAGTTTTCCAACAGCTTCTCTTCCTGGATCGCTTCCAGCGTGGCCAGGCAGGCCACAGCCGCCAAGGGGTTCCCTCCATAGGTATTGGAGTGGCGCCCCTGCTTGGGGAAATCCAACTCGGCCCGGAAGATGGTCGCTCCCATCGGCACGCCCGAAGCGATGGCCTTACCCAGGTTAAGGACGTCCGGCACCACCGCGTGGTGCTCGATGGCGAACAGCTTGCCGGTCTTGCCGCAACCGGCCTGCACTTCATCTGCCACAAAAAGGATGCCGTACTTCTGGCAAATCTGCTGGATCTTTTGCACGAAGGGGGAAGGGGGAACCACGTATCCTCCCTCACCCTGCTCCGGTTCCATGAAAAGGGCCGCTACTTCCTCGGGCGGCAGTACGGACTTGAAGTAGACATCTTCCAGAATCTGGGCACACCAGAGATCGCAGGAGGGATAGCTCTGCTTGTAGGAACAGCGGTAGCAATAGGCAAAGGGCAGGTGGGTCACGCCCGGCATCATTGGGAAGAAGGTTTCCCGCTGCACTACCTTTGAGGCGGTGAGAGACAGGGCGCCTATCGTGCGGCCATGAAACGCCCCCAGGAAGGCAATGAACTGTTTGCGGCCCGTGGCGGAGCGGGCCAGTTTGATAGCGGCTTCGTTGGCTTCGGCACCCGAATTGGAGAGGAATACCTTCTTGCGGTGGTCGCCGGGGGTCACTCGAACCAGGGCTTGGGCCACCTGGGACTGAACCTCATAATAGAAGTCGGGACCGTTAAAGAAGAGGAACTTGCCGGCTTGCTCCTGGATCGCTTTCGCCACCCGCGGATGTCCATGGCCGATGCCGGCCACCATCCCGTTGGTGAAATCAAGGAACCGGTTGCCGTCCAGGTCTTCGAAGACCACCCCCTTCCCCCACTTCACTGCCACCGGGGACCCTTTGGTGCCGGTGGCCAAGTATTGGGTATCCATCGCCACGATTCGCCGGGACTCCGGACCGGGGATAGAACAGATAATTTTGGGACATTCTTGTGCCATGGAAAACCTCCTAACCGTTGCTGGATTGACGGGTTAACTCTAACACGGCCTACCACGGGCAAACAAGGTCGGGGTCTAGATCGAGAGAAAGATGGTCTGGAAAATGAAAGGAGAGAGCGCCCGCCCTCTCCTTGGGATCTAAAAGAATCGTTTGTTTATCGCTTGCGGTAGGTAGCAGCCTTCCGGGCACGCTTCAAGCCGTATTTCTTTCGCTCCTTGGCCCTTGGGTCGCGTGTTAGCAGGTCGGCATGCTTAAGCGCATCATGCAAATCCGGGTGGGAACGGAGAAGAGCTCGAGCGATCGCATGCCGGATCGCTCCAGCCTGACCTGTAGTTCCGCCACCCACGACAGTAATCCTGGTATCGAACTGCCCCGCTGTATTGGTCACCAAGAAGGGCTGTTTGGCCATGTCGACAAGCGTTTGCCTGTGAAAGTACTGTTCTAATTGTTTACTGTTGACAGTGAATTGACCGGTGCCGGCCTTCAAAAAAGCGCGGGCCACCGCAGTTTTGCGGCTTCCGGATGCGTGAGTCTGTTGGGTTCCCTCCACTTAGCTCCTCCTAGATCAATGGTTCTGGGGTCTGCGCAGCATGCGGATGGTCCGCATCGGCATAAACCCGCAACTTTTTAAACATATGGCGGCCAAGGGTGCTTTTTGGCAGCATCAACCGCACGGCATGCTCGATCACCCGATCGGGATGATTCTTGAGCATTTCCCGCAGTGTTCTTGCTCGCAGACCGCCTGGGTAGCCGGAATAGTGGCGGTACAGTTTCTGCTCCAGTTTCGCTCCGGTCGTACGAATATAGCGAGCATTAGTGACGATCACATAATCACCCACGTCCAAAAAAGGCGTGTACTCAGGTTTTTCCTTGCCCATCAGCGTTCGTGCAATTTTGGTCGCCAACCGGCCCAAAGTCTTCGCCTTGGCATCTACCAAAAGCCAACGCCGCTGGATCTGGTCCGGTTTTGGCACAAAGGTCTTCATTGAGTTCCTCCAACAGGTGCAATCAAGCGTTTTATTGTAGGGGATCACTCTACCAGTGTCAAATCCTAGAGCCTTGCCAGGACACCACTGCGTTGGTTGAATTGTTCGATCCAGCCATCCCATTTCTGGGCTTGGGCAAATGTCTCCTGCCAAAACGCGGGAGACCATAGCGCATTCAACTCCTGGCTAGTTTTGCCTTGCTGCTCCACCCAAGTGAAGTATTTCAGGTTGTGTAACGATTTTCGCTCCCAATAATTCAGTTCTTTAATCCAGTCCGTGCGGATCCCTTGCAGGAACTGGTGGAAATCGACCATGGCATCGCTTTCTCGGTAGATGCCCCGTTCCTCGGTCAATTCCCCGATCCGCGAGCGGTACATATCAGCGGAATCCGTAAAGACAGTGAACACCACATCTTCTCCGTCCAACTCGTAGTATTTCGCCAAACGGATCGCGCTGAGCAGGTTTGAGATGGAGGAAATCCCCAGCAATGGCAGTTTTTCTACCAGGCTTGCGGGAACCCCCTGGCGTTCCAGCAAGCGATGGCCGGTTTCCTCGTTAAAGAGGCGCAGGAGGCGCATCGGATACTCATCATCGATTGCGATGACGACATCGGTATTCCGGATATTGTGGATCCAGGGGATATGCTTGTCTCCAATCCCCTCAATTCGATGTGCGCCATAACCATTCAGGTAGAGGGTTGGGCATTGCAGGGCTTCGCTGGCAGCCACTTTGACCAACGGAAACTGGGCTCGCAGGTAATCGCCCGCTCCAATCGTACCGGCGGATCCGGTGGCGGAAATATAGCCCGCCATCCGGGAGCGGGGAGTTTTTACTTGATCAAAAACCTCCTCGATGGCGGGCCCGGTGACGGCATAATGCCAGATGCTGTTACCGAACTCGTCGAACTGGTTGAAGATCACAATTTGGTCCCCGCGCTCCTTGCGAAGCTCCCAGCATTTGTCATAAAT
>JAPLHX010000038.1 GCA_026389415.1 Coprothermobacterota bacterium
TATGAACTATTTTCTAGCCTTATTAGGAGTGGTAGTAGTATCAATTGCCTTATATGTCTGGTATAGGATTGATAACACTTTTATTCGTCACCCCAAATCTTATCCTACGCCAGCGTACCTTCAAAGAATGCAGAGCAAATATCCCGCAGCGTTGCGTATAGTATGTTTAGGCGACAGCATTACACAAGGCGACTTGGGGGCCAGTTACATGAGTTTATTGGAGAAGCGTTCAAAATCACCCGCATCGTTGGTAATTATGAATGCTGGGATTAACTCCGACCTTTCCAGTAATTTACTTAGCCGTCTAGACGATGTGATTGCAGTGCAACCGTCGATAATAACTATATTAATAGGCACAAACGATGTTCATGCCGGCATGAGCTCACAAAACTGCGAAGCATACGTTAGGATGGGGAAAATCAAGCAACCGCCAAGCTTTGAAACCTACAAAGAAAATATAGCCGAAATGCTAAAGCGCCTCCAAAGCGCAACTTCAGCTCGAATTGCGCTGGTTTCTATCCCCTTGATTTCGGAAAACATTGAACACGAAGTAAATAAACGTGGAGACATTTATAGTGACTATTTGCGGGAAGTTGCAGATCAACTGAAGGTCGATTACCTCCCCTTACGAGAAACTCAAAAGACATTTTTAGAGACCACGGCGAACAAGGGTGGCCAACCTTATAAGAACACGAACAGATTAGTAGGTTTAGCGTTTGTCTACGCCTTGCTTGGGATGAACTGGGACAAGATAGCAGATTTGCATGGCAATCGACTAAGCATCGATAACATCCACTGTAATTCGCAAGCCGCGAATATGATTGCAGATCTTATTTCGGGGTTCATTCAGAAAAACACGGCACAATAGCAGTAGATATATACCGCCTGACGCAAAATCGTTAGGCGGCCTTGATCAGCCAGACTGTACTTGAGTGTTGATCGGCGCTTACGGATTCTCTTCTCTTATGCTTCACATAGGAGGTGTGAGATGAAAGCCGATTCAGGACTTTCAGTGAGTGCACCACCGCCAAGTCAGCCATTCTGGCGGCGCATCATCAGGCGGCCCAGCACACGGCTCGGTTGGTGGTCTGTCGGGCTGGCGGCTGCGTACGGAATCCTGATGATCATCAACAGCACGATTTTCATGCGCTTGCCGCAGGATGTCACATGGCGGGTAACGGTATTACCCTTCTACTGCCTCTTCATGATGCTGTGTGGACTAGCTGCTGGTATCGTCGGCCTGATCGCAATAGTGCGACAACACGAGCGTTCGTGGCTCGTATGGCTTGCCATTCTGCTCGGGTTGTTTGCCCTCGTTTTTGTGCTCGGCGAGTTCCTCGTGCCGCATTAGGACTGGCGCGGCGCTCACCGAACAATGGCTTTTCTGTAGACACGATTCTCTTGGCTATCAAACAGGTTTTAACCTGCTTGAGCCAGCCACCCCACCGTTTTTTCCTCTCTGGGAGACATTCGAAAGATGTGCGAGGCCACGGAGTGTTTCCCCTATTGCCAACAGGAAGTAACCCGGCACACCGGCTTGCACTGGACGATGATCAACCCATAGACCACAATACAGTCCGCAATAGGTCCTCCCGGGTTCAAATCCCGGTCTCTCCGCCAAAGTCTGGAAGCCCATTGCACGCGCCTATCAACTCTCTGAAGTTCTCTCCAGCAGTTGAATTGTACATTCTACGACCACTAACCTCTTGAAAAAAAACTAGGAGTCCCTGTCTTCGTATACGCGGTCGGTGAGCCCATGGAGATAATAGATATCCCCTTCTGCTCTTTGGAGACAACCAAACGACAAAGGTTCTCTTGACAGCTAGTGATTACTATCCGAAAACGTGGTTTGTGGATAGGAGAGAACCTATTTGATAATGAAGAAAGTGTTCGGAGCGGTTAGAAGGAGGAGAAAATGATAAACGCTCATTTGTACACGGCTGAGTTCATAAGGTTAATTGAATCTGCGCTTGAGCCAAGCGAGGTCGGCATTGCCGTTTGCACATTCGATCTGCCCGAAACTAAGGTTAGGCGCACAACCGTGCTTACAAACCGGCACGTCCGGTTCATAAGGTTTGAGACGAATTGGCAAGGAAAGAAACCTCAAATTACTTTAAACACCGCCATCGCTGTTCGAGCAATTACCGGCATTTCCACGGAGGAATGGGGACAAGGATTCTTAGGTCGCCAGAAGGCGTTTCAACTGATTTTCTGGTGGGAAGGATATCAGGAAACCTTGGTTACAATCGCCAAAGTTGAAGGTAAGGCGTTTGCAGAAAAGCTGAAAGAAGTAGTCGCCGGCAGGGACGTGGTTTCTAGTCCTACCAGTCTCGCGGATGAGATCCAGAAACTCGCGCAATTGACAAAAGAGGGGATCCTGACACAAGACGAATGGCTAAGGGCGAAAGACCGCCTGATTGGTTCAAAGGTTGAGCCTTCCAAAGTGGAAGATGCGAGAAGCCGAGGATCGGTTCCTATATTACCAACAGGAAATGACCCGGCACACCGACCTGAACTAGACAACGATCA
>JAPLHX010000303.1 GCA_026389415.1 Coprothermobacterota bacterium
TTGGAGGATGTGCGTGGAATCCTTCCCCGTGGCGGGACGATCCTTGGCACCACCAACCGGGCCAACCCTTTTGCATACCCGGTGACGATCAATGACGAAACGAAACTGAGTGACCTCTCCGACCAGGTTCTATCCCGAGTCCGCACCCTCGGCCTGGATATGCTGGTGGTGATCGGGGGAGACGGGACCCTGCACATCGCCTACGATCTGATGGCGAAAGGCTTACCGGTGCTTGGGATTCCAAAGACCATCGACAACGACTTGATGCACACGGCCGTCAGCTTTGGTTTCGACACGGCTCTAAACACCGCTATGGAGGCCCTGGATCGTTTGCACACGACCGCTGAGAGTCACCATCGCCTGATCGTGCTGGAGCTGATGGGTCGGGAAGCAGGTTGGATCGCTCTGGAGGCCGGTATTTCTGGTGGAGCGGACGTGATCCTGATTCCGGAGATTCCATACGATCTGAACTGGATCGCTTGTAAGTTGCAAGACCGCCAGCAGAGTGGATCCCGCTTCAGCCTGATCGTGATCGCGGAAGGAGCATTCCCGCAAGGGGGAAAAGTGCAGTATTTGCCCGAGCAGGATCTCGGCGGTCCGAGACGTTTGGGCGGAGCCGGCGAGGCCTTGGCCCATGCATTGCAGTCCTGCCTGAAAGCAGAGGTTCGGGTAACGGTGCTTGGCCACTTGCAACGCGGTGGCTCTCCTTCCGCCTTTGATCGGTTGCTGTCCAGCCGTTTCGGTGCCATGGCCGTTCACGCCATCGCTCGCGGGGAGAGCGGTCGCATGGTAGCCCTGCGTGACCAGCAGATCATCACCGTTTCCTTGGCCGAGGCCATCGGAACTCAATGGTTGGTTCGTTTGGACAGCGACATCATTACCACTGCGCTAAGTTTGGGGATTTGCCTAGGCCTCGATCCAAAAAAGATCCAGGGTACCTAGAATCTCAAATCTCAGATCTCAGATCTCAAATCTCAGATCTCAAATCTCAGATCTCTAGCATCCCCTACCCCACCATTCGCCGTTTGCGGGCCCTGTCCTCCATTAGTAGGTTCATCACGTCATCAACGGTAACGATCCCTTGCAATCGATTCTGATCATCCACCACGGGAATGGCCAATAGGTCATACTTGTCTATCACCTCAGCCACCTTTTCCTGTTTGTCGCCGATCAACACGAAGGCCAGGTCTCGTTTGAAGATTTCCCGTATCGGACGCTCCTTGGGTGAGATGATCAACCGACGCAGGGAAAGCACCCCCTTTAAATGCTCTTCGGAATCGACTACATAGAGGTAGTAGATCGTCTCCGCTTCAGGCGCTTGCCGGCGCAGCTCTTCAATTGCTTCGTCTGCTGTCAAACTTTCAAGCAGACTGACGTACTCTGTGGTCATCAAACCGCCGGCCGTGTCCTGGGGATATTGCATCAATTCTTTGACATCGGCCGCGTCTTCATCTTCCATCCGGTCCAATAAATCCGCGGCTGTTGCCACGGGTAAATCCGCAAGAAGGTCAGCAGCGTCGTCCGGCGGCATCTCTTCCAGGATGTCGGATGCTTTTTCGGGCTCCAAGTTGGCAATGATGGAGGCTTGCAGCTCTTCTTGGTCCACCTCTCCAATTGTTTCAGCGGCTTTTTCGCTATCCAGTGAAGAGAACAGGACGTTACGTTCTTCGCGATCCAGGCCCTCCACAATGTCGGCCAGGTCTGCCGGGCGTAGTTTCTGCAGACGGTCCACTGTCACCTTCAGTTTCATCGGGTCGGCGCGGGAACCAAGAGTGTCCACCATCGCCCACGGAATCTGGCGAGTCCCAATGGGTCTATTGATCGCTTTTGCAAGCCACTTCAAAGGCCGCTCAAAATACAACCGTCGCAGGAGGCCACTAAGGCCGACATCCACCGCTTTCAGATAGAGCTTGCCCCCCGCCTCTTCCACTTCCAGATCGTTTACTCGGACTACTTTCATCCCCTGACGATCCACGATCTGTTTGTCCAGTACATCTCGCCCCAGCAGGATGTGTTCCTCCCGTTCAGCGTAGGGACGGAGAACCGTGGAAGAAAGGTGAAACCCCGAGCGATCCATTTTGGCCACGACTTCCCAGGGGATTGAGAAAAGTAGACGGTTCTTACGGGCAATCAGAGCTTGAATTTGGGGTTTGGTGTCACGGCTGCTGATCAGGAAGTCGATCGCATGTCCGATCATCTCCCCATGCTCGTTGTTGATGCGCTGGTTCAGGTATTCGCTGATATACATTCCAATAGCAAACTAGGGGAAGGACCGTTTGGTGTCAAGCCAGGCGTTTGCGGAAGCGAAGTGCAGCCACCAAGAGAATCAGAATCGTGAATGCAACTCGTTTTGTTGAATCTCTGCTGACTGACTGTTCAGTCATAATCAAATGATACAATGCAAGATATAATCAAAAAAGTGATGCGCAACGGAGAAATCGCCCAACTGCTGGGAACCATTGCTTCCTTACTGGAACTGAAGGGGGGAAACCGCTTCAAACAGATTGCTTATGCCGATGCTGCCCGGCAGATTGAAAATTGGCCGATCCCGGTGGAGGACTTGTGGAAGGATGGTAGGCTGCGAAAGATCCCCGGCGTGGGAGAAGGCATCGCCAAAAAAATCGCCGAAGTTCTGGAAACCGGGCACTGCGGCTTCCTGGAAGAACTGAAGGAGGAAATTCCACTGGGGCTGCTCGAATTGGAGAAAGTGCCCGGTGTTGGCCCAAAGCTGGCGCTGATGCTCTATCAAGAGCTGGGCATTTGCTCCATCTCTGCACTGGAGGAATCTGTTCGGGCCGGGCATTTGCGCTCTCTCCCCCGCTTGGGTCAGAAATCAGAACAGAACATCCTTCGTGGCATCGAAACCTTGGCTCGGCAGTCTGGCCGGATTCCATTGGGTGTCGCCATGCCGGTGGCAGAGGGGATTGTGGCGCAATTGCGAAATACCTGCGCCTTGCAGGAAATTCAAGTTTGTGGCAGCTTGCGGCGTTGGAAGGAAACCATCGGTGATCTGGATCTGCTGGTATCGGCCATGGACACAGAGCCTGTGATGAAAGCTTTCATTGCCATGCCGGAAGTGGTTCAGATCCTGGGGGTGGGTCCGACCAAGTCGACCATCCTTACTTCCAGCGGGTTGCAGGTAGACTTGCGCGTGGTCCAGCCAGATTCCTGGGGAGCTGCCTTACAGTACTTCACCGGTTCCCAAGCACACAATGTTCATCTGCGCGAGCTGGCGATTCGACAGAGGATGAAATTGAATGAGTATGGCCTGTTTCGCATGGAAGACAACCAAAAACGCGCCGGTGAAACGGAAGAAGGAATCTATCAAACGCTGGGCCTGGAATGGGTACCGCCTGAATTGCGGGAGGATCAGGGGGAAGTGGAAGCTGCCCTAAAAAAATGCCTTCCCCACCTGGTGGAGCTCGTAGATATCCGCGGGGATCTGCATACCCATACCGAGTGGAGCGACGGGTACGACTCTCTGGCTGAAATCGCTCGTGCTGCAGAGCGGATGGGTTATCAATACCTGGTCATTTCGGATCATGCCCAAGCATTGGCGGTGGCCAACGGCCTGACCTGGGAGCGCTTCCTCCAGCAACGTTCCGAATTGCGGTCGCTGGAATTCGGATCTGGATTCCAGGTCTTGTGGGGTGTGGAGGCCAACATCCTGAATGAAGGACGCCTTGATTTCCCCATGGATTCGTTCGGAACCTTTGACCTGGTCCTGGCCGGTATCCATTCAGGTTTGAGCCAAACGCGGGTTCAGATTACGCAGCGGGTAACGCGGGCGTTGTCTTCCGGACGGGTAGACATCCTTGCCCACCCTACCGGTCGTTTGATCGGAAAGAGAGAGCCTTTCGAGATCGAGATTGGCGAAGTGATGGCGACCGCTCGCAGCGTAGGTGCAGCCTTGGAAATCAACACTTCGCCGGAGCGTCTTGATCTGAAAGACATCGATGCCCGTGCCGCCCGAGACAAATTCGGCCTGAAGCTGGCTCTGGGTTCAGATGCCCATAGCACAAAATCGCTGGAAACGATGAGATATGGTG
>JAPLHX010000193.1 GCA_026389415.1 Coprothermobacterota bacterium
ATTCGGGAACACTCATTACCCCGATGGAGGAATTTGGCCAATCGCATCAGCTCACGGGCAAATACGGCAGCGTCGGTGGCGGAATGCGGCAGGAACAATAGGAACGTTCTCCCCGGAACGATCATTTCCAGGGCATCGGCCAGGCGTCGCGTGGCATCGCAGCAATCCGCCAAGATGAAAACGTCCTGCTGAGGGCGCGCAACTGCCTGCTCGAAGATGGTTCGGGCATATGAGCAAAGATTCGCAGGCAGATAGCGATCTGCTCGGGGTATCGGCTGTCGTTCCGCCCAAAAACGGCGCGGCTGAAACCCACAGGCCAGTGAGATTTCCCAGGGAACGTAGGAACAATTCCAAAAGGAAACCGACATTCAGCCCGTCTTTCTGCGTACCGCTTCCACTTTCCCCCTAAGCGTCAACTGCTTATCCATACGTTCATCGATTTTAAGCGTAGTGCTTACTCGCAGGGCGCCCAATTGGAACAATCGGAAATGAAGTCGTTTCGTAAGGGCCATGATTTCCTCCAAGGAACCTTCCACATTGGTTCCCATGGCATGCAGTTCACTGGGAAGACCGCTTTCGGAAACGATCTTTTCCAACTCAGCCAGATAGTGTGATAGGCTGGGAGTTCCCGTTCCCAGCGGTACAACTGTGATTTCGGCCACGGCCATCAGGCAACCTCCAAAAAGAATGTACCGAGCATAGCAAAAATGAACCACACTTGTACCGGACGGTACCCCCATCGATAATAAGTGAATGAGAAAGCTTGCATCAGTTTTTGGATGTCTGATACTTTGTGCGGTGCTTTCAGCCTGTATCATGAGTCTTGGAGTCAAAGCCGAACGTCTGGGAGTGAAACGTATTCCGTTTCGCGTAGCCTGCAACGGTTGACGATTGAAACGGCCAACGGAGAGGTGATCGTGCAATCGGAGAATCGCACGGACATTCGGCTGGAGTGGCGCAAAACAGCGCAAGGAACTAGTCAGGAGGAAGCGGATCGGATGGTTGAGGAAATCACCATCGAAAAAACTACCCCTTCAGCAGATTTGATGCGCATCACCGCAAGATTTGAGGGTTCCCCCGGCAATCGCGGCTGCGCATTTCATTTGCGTTTGCCGGAGAGTCTGGCTCTTGTACTCCATACATCCAATGGGAGATTGGAATTCCGTGGGCCCAGCCACAGCCTGAAGTTGGTCACTTCCAATGAAGCGATTCCGGCTATTCTGGATGAACCGGCTAAACGGATCCGGGCAGAAACTTCCAATGGAACCGTTCACATTACGGGAGACGCTACCGAGGATTTGTCGCTCGTTTCCTCGAACGGTCAGGTAGAGCTTCAGACGACCTTGGCCGGAGTCCGCTACGACGTGCGCAGGACATGCTGCCGCAGGCTGTTCCGGCCGATCACATTGCAAGTCCCCCAAAACGCCACCGGCCAATTGGAAGCGGAGACCAGCAATAGCCGGATTCAGGTGGATTTGCCCTTTCAGAGCGATCCGACCGACAATGGAAACCGTATTAGTGGCCTACTGAATGGTTCCGATACAAGGACCATTTTCCTGCACACTTCCAATGGGCAGATTTTGATTGGAACGAAACCTTAACAGCATCTTGAGCGCCCAATGGAAGGTTTTTGTGCGCCTGGATCTTTGGCGCGAAAAGTGGCTCTGATTGCTCCCGTTCTGCTACTCTGTCATAAAATCTCACGCAATGAATGGAGGGTTTGTTTATGAAGATTGCGATCCTGATTGCTGATCTATTCAATGAGTCGGAGTTGATCTATCCCTACTATCGGGTACAGGAAGCCGGTTACCAGGCTGTCTTGGTTGGCGCAGAGATTCAGGAATATCGCTCCAAGCTGGGGTTGCCGATGAAAGCGGATTTGGCTGCAACAGATGTCCGACCGGAGGAATTTGCCGGCTTGGTGATTCCTGGCGGTTATGCGCCGGATTACCTTCGCCGCTTGGCGGCGATCTTGTCTTTGGTCAAAGCTTTTGACAGGGCTCTTAAACCGATAGCCGCAATATGCCATGCCGGATGGGTGCTGATAAGCGCCGGAATCATAAATGGCCGGAATGTCACGGGAGTGATGGCCATCAAGGACGACCTCATCAACGCCGGCGGCTTCTATCATGATGAAGCGGTGGTGATCGATAAAAATCTAATCACCTCTCGCAAACCCGATGACCTTCCCTGTTTTATGAAAGCCTTCCTGGAGGCATTGGCCAAGGGCTAGTGTCACAAGAGCGGGGCAAATACATCCGCCAGTCCCTTCTGTCGATACCTTCGGCACTGCTGAATGCGGCCACTATGCCACTGCCAGTGGATCTTTTGAGGGATTCCTTTTTAGACGCAACGCGGGTCGTCCTTCATGGGTGCGGATCTTCGTATCACGCCTGTTTGATCGCTTTGCCGATGCTGCGGCAGGCATTCTCTTGTGAAATCCTAGCAACCCCTTCCTCGGAGTTGCTCTTTTACCCGGAACGCTACGGGTGCGAAGGGATGTTGCAAGTAGCCATTTCCCGGACCGGCGAAACTTGCGAGGTGGTTCGAGCGGCACAAACGATGAAGGAGCTGTTTTGCTCCCGTACCGTATCGATTTCATGCACTCTTGGCGCCACCCTGGAAAAATGGTCCGACACATACCTAACAGTGGATATTGCGGAACGCAATGGGCCTTCGATTCAGTCCTTTGCCGCTCTGTCAATGCTACTGTTGCGCGTGTCCCTTCAAGGAGGTGCTTTGTTTGATTCCAACTCCATTGCTTCTGTGATGGAACGCGAGGTGAACCGAATTTTAGAATGGACGGAATTTGTCTTTAGCAGGAGACGTTTTCGTCATTTCGTTTTTTTAGGAAGTGGCTCTTGGTATGGGCTGGCCAAGGAACTAGCCTGGAAGATGCTGGAAATAGCGCAGGTTTCCTCTTTTGCGTTTCATTCGCTGGAATTCCGCCACAGTCCCCGAGGGTTCCTTGACCAAAACACGCTGGTGTTCCTCCTTACCCAACCCACCAGTCCTTCCTATCCGCAGGAGAAGATACTTTACGATGAGATCGCCAGCCAGGCGAGCACGATAGCGATCGACTGCCGTGGCCTACACACCAATCCACTTTCATTCC
>JAPLHX010000029.1 GCA_026389415.1 Coprothermobacterota bacterium
GATGAACAAATCGGCGATTTCCATCAGGCCGGATTTCATTGCCTGAATCTCATCGCCCATCCCCGGCACCTAGATCACGCTCACCAAATCAGCCAAGTACATGATGTCGACTTCGGCCTGGCCTACTCCGACAGTCTCCAGCAGGATCCAATCAAATCCATAATACTCCAGCAAATGGAGAGAGAGGATCGTACCCGGTGAAAGACCGCCCAGGTGACCTCGGGCGGACAGGGAGCGGATAAAGACTTGCTCCGGGTCGAAACCCGCCAGGTTCATCCGCAAACGATCTCCCAATAGCGCGCCGCCGGAGAAAGGACTGCTGGGGTCCACCGCGATCACTCCCACCCGCAGATTTTGCCGGCAAGCACGAACCAGCAAGTCTCGGATCAAAGTGCTCTTACCGGAGCCGGGCGGTCCGGTGAAGCCGATCTTAAAGCTTTTTTGCAGCGGGTGAAGCTGACTGAAGAGTTCCGCCGAGCCGATCGGGTCGTTCTCTGCCAATGAGATGGCCCGAGCCAGAGCCCGTGGTTGTTTTGCCTGAAGCTCTTCGATCAGGTTAGGCACGTTCTGCCAGGATCCGCTGAATGAATTCCTCCATTTGATCGGTGGTGGTGCCGGGCGTGAAGATCTCCCGGATGCCTTGCGATTGGAGGAATGGAATATCATCCGCCGGAATCACGCCACCACCAAACACGACAATGTCCTCTGCCCCAGCCTTTTTTAATTCCGCCACCACGCGGGGAAACAACTGATTGTGAGCTCCGGAGAGCAGGCTCAGGCCAACGAAAGCCACGTCCTCTTGAATCGCAATTTTGGCGACATCTTCCGGGGTTTGGCGGATGCCGGTATAGATCACCTCGTAGCCTCGGTCGCGCAAGGCTTGCGCGATGAATTTAGCGCCGCGGTCGTGTCCATCCAGACCTACCTTGGCAATCAAAATGCGGATTTCCTGTTTTTCCATAGCCTCTCCCTTAGAAAATCACTTGTTGCCGATACTCGCCGAATACCCGGCGCAACACGTCACAGATCTCACCCAGGGTGGCGTATTCCTTCACCGCATCGACCAGGGAGGGCATTATATTCTCTACTCCCTTGGCGGTTTGTTCCAGTCGATCCAGGGCAGCTCCGACCCCGGCATTGTCCCTAGTGGCTTTTATCTGCCGGATCTTGTCAATCTGTATTTGGCGGAGGGCGGGATCTACCTTCAGCAAATCTCTGGGCGGCTCCTCTTTCACTTGGAACTTGTTGACACCGACAATGACGAGGGAACTGTCCTCAATCGATTTTTGGTAGCGGTAGGCTGAACCCTGGATTTCCTTTTGCACGAATCCGGCCTCGATCGCTTCCACCATGCCGCCCATGTCCTCGATTCGATCGAGGTACGCTTGCGCTTCCTGCTCGATCCGGTCGGTCATCGTCTCGATATAGTAAGAACCGGCCAACGGATCACAGGTGTTAGTCACACCCGATTCGTGGGCGATCAGTTGCTGGGTGCGTAACGCGATCTGTACCGATTTCTCGGCCGGCAGAGCCAAGGCTTCATCGCGAGAGTTGGTGTGCAAGCTCTGGGTCCCTCCCAGCACTGCGGCCAGAGCTTGGATGGCCACTCGGACGATGTTGTTGTCCGCTTGTTGGGCTGTCAGAGTGGAACCTGCGGTTTGCGTATGGAAACGAAGCATCATCGACCGCGGATCTTTGGCCTGGAACTTTTCCTTCATGATCCGAGCCCACAATCGGCGGGCGGCGCGAAACTTGGCGACTTCCTCCAAAAGATCGTTGTGCGCACTGAAGAAAAAGGAAAGCTGAGGGGCGAAAGCATCGATCTCCATGCCTGCTTTTTGGGCTGCCTGACAATAAGCGATTCCGTCCGCCAAGGTGAATGCAACTTCCTGCACCGCGGTGGAACCGGCTTCACGGATGTGGTAGCCGCTGATGGAAATTGGGTTCCACTTGGGCATCTCCCGGGTGCAGAACGCCAACGTATCCACGATCAGTCGCATCGATGGTTTGGGCGGGAAAATGTAGGTGCCACGGGCCACGTACTCTTTCAAGATGTCGTTTTGGATGGTTCCGCGCAGCTCGGTGCACGGTACGCCCTGTTTTAAGGCGACAGCAAGATACATGGCCAGCAACACTCCGGCGGGCGCATTGATCGTCATGGAGGTGGAAACCTGATCCAGGGGGATTCCGCCAAAGAGGATTTCCATGTCGAATAGGCTGTCGATGGCTACTCCCACCTTTCCCACTTCACCTTCGGCGAGGGACTGGGAAGAGTCGTACCCGATTTGTGTTGGCAGATCGAACGCTACGGACAGCCCGGTTTGGCCGTTGGCCAGAAGGTATTTGTACCGCTCGTTGGACTGCTGAGCTGTGCCAAACCCTGCATACTGCCGCATCGTCCATAGCCGTCCGCGGTACATGTTGGGGTAAATTCCGCGAGTAAACGGATATTGGCCCGGAAACCCTTGGCTCAGGCAGTACTCGTCGGATCCTGCGTCCAGTGGAGTATAGAGAGGTTCAACTGCCTCGGAGGAAGCAGTCAGGAACTTGGTTTGGCGTTCGGGCGTTTTGGAGACGAATGCCTTCAGGGTTGTCTGGGACCAACGTTCTTTTTGCTTCTTCAGTTCTTCTTGATCCATGGAATCCTCACAGTCTGGCCCGTCGTTTTTCGAGATCAAGTCCGCTCCCATCAGCCGGAACGCGGTTTTCGCAGGATCGTAGTGAGCAGATATCCCCAGAAGATTCCCAGCAATAGGAGCGCGATTCCAGAAAAAATCATTTGCCAGGAAGCTTGCAAGCCACCCCAGTACGAGAGGAAAAGAAATAGAAACGAGCCAATCGCCATCGTTTCCAGAGCGGCTTCCCAGGCCAGGATGGGCTTACCAGCCCGGTTTCGCAGGAAAAACCCGAGCGCCATTCGAGGTCCATAGGTATCAGGACATGCTGCCGCAGGCTGTTTAGACATGCTGCCGCAGGCCGATCACACGAGGAATCCCTTGGCCTCAAGCTTTTCCCCCAGCAAGTGATGTTTGGCTACAGCGGGATTTCCACCCGTGGAAAAAATCACCGCTTTCCGGCCCTTTACGGGCGCCAATGCGTCCACTAGCTTCAGCAGGTTCAAGTGGTGCTTGCCGAAGAATATGCCGGAACCAAAAGCGATCAGGTCGAATTCCCCCAACGTCGCAGCATCAACTTGGCTGGGGCTGACCACTTGGGCTGCCCAAACTCCTGCCATGGCCTGGGCGACTTTCGCCGTGTTGCCATTCCATGTGGACTGGCAAATAATCAATGCCTTCATCGGGTACTCCTTTCGTTCCCTGGTTCCATATTACCGGAATCGGCCCAATCTGGCACCACCTCTTTCCAACGTCACGGGCTGACAATCGTCCGAGTCAGGATGGGCCGGACAGGAGCCGTTCCAGCAGGAACATAGCGCCGGCCTTGCTCATCGGTTGATTGTTGTTGCCGCACTTGGGGGAAAGAATACAGGAGGGACAACCATCCTCGCAGCTGCAATCCCGCACCATCTCCAGAGTCATCCGCAACAGTTGCGGGAGAACGTCAAAGACCTTCTCCCCGATGCCCACACCCCCCGGGGCGCCATCGTATAGAAACACAGCCGGTGTTCCCAGGGTGGGATGGTCGGGATAGGAGACACCACCAAGGTCCCAGCGGTCGCAGAGGGCAAAGAGGGGCGTCAGGGCGATGCTGGCATGTTCCAGAGCATGTATGCCGCCGTCGAAATCTAGATGTGCGGCCTCCAGCCTCAATGGAACGGGGATCTTCCACCAACAAGCCATCGTCCGAAACGTCAACTCGGGCAATTCCAGCTCGTGATATTCCAGAATGCGGTCGAATTTCTTGATGTAATATCCGTAGATTTGTTCTCGGACTACCACTTCGCCCAGGAACGCTTCGATCCCTTCCGGCGTCAAGCGACGAGCGGTTTCTTGTAGAATCCGGACATCCGTATCCTTTTTCGATTGGGTATGCAGATCCACCTGGAGGGGGATTGCCTGTGCATAACCCCCTTCCCAATCCAGGCTCTGGATCCGGTAGGTTTCCCCCTGATGTAGGTAAATGGCGCCGGGATAGGTTTCACGCAAAGCCTGGCCGAAATCCAATGTTTCCAGCAGCGCACCCTGGGCGATCAGTTGGATCGACCGTTCGCCCAGATGGTTCAATGAGACGATCTGTGAGGCTCGCCCAGGATCTCCCCGGTACTGCCCACCGGCCAGTTTGCCCTCGTTTTCCAGGTCTTCATAAAGAGAAACGGCAGGTGGCCCAAAGGTGGCGGCGGCTTCCGTTTTTTCCAACGGCAACTCGCTGGCCGCGCAGAGCAAATGGCCTTTCAGCACTTGGGGATTCTCCGGGTTCAGCAAGGCATTTTCCAGTGGATTACCGAAAAATCGGTCGGGGTGGCTGATGAAATACTGGTCTAAGGGATTGGGGTAGGCAACAAGTGCAGCGAAGGCATCTTCTTGCCCCCGTCCGGCTCGCCCGGCCTGTTGCCATGTGGAAATCATGGTGCCTGGATAGCCGACCATCACCACCGCATCGAGCGAGCCGATATCGATCCCCAGTTCCAGGGCGTTGGTGGAGAAGAGCACCTGCAACTCGCGCTCCCGTAGCTTGCGCTCCAAATCCCTCCGTTCTTCCGGCAGATACCCTGCCCGATAGCTGGCGACGCGAGAAACAAGATTCGGATTTTTTTCCCGCAGCGCTTCCCGTGTCCAACGGGTGAGTAGCTCGGTGATCGCGCGAGAGCCGGAAAAACAGAGGGTTTGTAGGTCCATCTCGGCCAAAGCGATCACCAGATCGCGCGCATCAAGATGCGAGGAACGCCGCTGGCCGGTTTCACCCATCGGAGGATTCCACAAAACGAAGCACTTCTGCCCGTGGGGAGAGCCGTCCCGCTGCACGGCTACGACATCTCTTCCCAGGAGCTTTCCGGCGAATTCCTGCGCGTTGTTGATGGTGGCGGAAGCCAGGACATAGGTGGGCTGGGCGCGGTAATACGCAAGGATCCGGTTCAACCGGCGTAGCAAAGCGGATACGTGCGATCCAAAAATCCCCCGATAGACGTGGGATTCATCGATCACGACGAATTTCAGGTTCATGAAGAAACGGCGCCAAAGATGATGCCAGGGCAGATATTCATGAAGCGCGTAGGGATTGGTCAGAATCAGGCGGGAGCGTTCCAGGATGCGACGCTTGGCGGAGGCGGGAGTGTCGCCATCGTAGATGGCCGGCCGCATCGTCCCGGCAAGGTCTCGGTCCCAAGCAAGGAGTGTCCCAAGTTGATCGTTGGCCAAGGCCTTCAGCGGATACAGGTATAAAGCCGTACCAAAGCGATTTACGAGCAGGGATTCCAGCACCGGCAGGCTGAAAGCGAGGCTTTTCCCCGACGCCGTGGGGGTGGCGAGGATGGTGTCACGGCCAGAGCGAATGGCATTGATTGCTTCCACCTGGTGGCGGTACAAACGCAAACCCCGGTGGGCTAAAACATCGGCTAAGGTTGGCGGAAGGGGCTGATCCAATTCACCGTATTCCGCCTCATGGGCAGCCAGGATTTCCAAGTGAGCGATCTGCCCCCCGGTGGCCAGATTCTTGCGCAGCTCTGCTAAAACGAAGGAGAGGTTCATCCCTCGGTGATGCGGACGTTTCCTTTGCCCAGGAGTTCTTTCAACCGGGTTAGCAGACGGGCGTCGTTGCGCACCCAATATTTGCGGGAAGGCGCCATCACCACTCGTTTCCCATTCAGGGCCAAGTACATTGTGACCGGACTGCGTCCGGGGTATGTCTCCAACTCGCGTTTTACCTTCATCAGCAAGTCGTAATCGGCATCCTTAGGAATCGTCAGGTCCAAGAACACCTCTTTCTTGCTCTCAGCCCGCTTCTTGGTTTCCAGCGATTCGCGTTCCAGGAAAGCCACAAACTTCTCGGCCAGCACTTTCACCTGCTCGTCACCTTGGTTGACCTTGCCCTTCAAGATCAAGACGCCCTCTTTCTCCAGATGAGGGCTGATCTCACGGAACAGACGGGGGAAGGCTGTCACCTCCACCGAACCCGTCAGGTCCTCCAGAGTCACGAACAGCATTTGCCCCCCATTCTTGGTGGTAAACACCTTGCTCTTGGCAATGATCCCGCCGACGGTGACCTCTCGGCCCTCCTCACTTTCTGCCAGGTCCTTGATGGGGATCAAGTTGTAGGAGGACAACACCTCTTGATAGCGTGCCAAAGGATGGTCGGAGATGTAGAAACCGAGGACTTCTTTCTCCATGGCCAGCACTTCCGCTTCAACGTTCCTGCCACCTTCCCAGGGAATCACCCCTGAATCGGAGTCCGTTTCCTCGCCAAATAACCCAAATTGACCGCGGGAACCGTTTCGCTTGCTGTTTCCAAGCACGACATCCAAGCCGAAAAGCAGTTGCGCCCGGCCTTTGCCGGTAAAATCGAACGCCCCTGCCTTGATCAGACTTTCCAGGGTCTTGCGGTTGACCAAATGGGAGGAAATGCGGCCGGTCAGATCCGCCAGGGATTTATAAGAACCACCCTTCTCCCGCTCGTTTACGATCAATTCCACCGCTCCCTCGCCCACGTTCTTAATCGCGGCCAGGCCGAAGTAGATCGTGTTGTCATAACAGCCTGCGGCAGCATGTCCCGGCAAGAACCCCATCCCGCCCTGGTTGATATGGGGTGGCAGGACCTTGATGTTGAAGCGCCGGCATTCCTCCACATATTGACGGACCTTGTTTTCATCCGCCCGCACCGAAGTGAGCAAAGCCGCCATGAATTCCTGCGGATAGTGGGCCTTGAGATAGGCTGTCCGGTAGGCCAGAACGGCATAGGCTGCCGCATGTGACTTGTTGAATCCGTAATGGGCAAATTCCGCCAGCAAATCGAAGATCTTCCCGGCCGTTTTCTGCGGAATCCCGCGCTCGGTGGTGCGCCCGATGAAAACCGGACGCTGCTGATCCATGATCGCCTTGTCTTTTTTACCCATCGACCGCCGCAACAGGTCCGCCTCGCCCAGGGAAAACCCAGCCAAAGCGGAGACGATCTGCATCACTTGTTCCTGGTAGACGATGGTGCCGTACGTTTCCTTCAGGATCGGCTCCAGCTTCGGATGGAGGTATTCGATCGGGATCGCGCGGGTCTTGCGCTTGATGAAGTCATCGATCATGCTCATCGGTCCGGGCCGGAACAGGGCCACGACCGCGATGATGTCCTCGATACAAGTGGGTTTCAAGTTTCGCAGGATCTGGCGCATCCCCGAACTTTCCAATTGAAAGATACCCGAAGTCTCCGTTTGCTGCAGCAGCGAGAACACTTTTTCGTCATCCATCGGCATGCCGGACCAGTCGATTTCCACGCCATGCCGGCTGCGGATCAGATTTAGGGCGTTATCGATCATGCTCAGAGTGGACAGCCCCAGGATGTCCATCTTCAGCAACCCGATTTTCTCGATTTCCCCCACGGCAAACTGGGTGGTGATGACATTGTCGGTGCCAACCATCAAGGGAACCACATTCAGCAGGGGTTCCGCCGAGATCACCACCCCCGCCGCGTGGG
>JAPLHX010000242.1 GCA_026389415.1 Coprothermobacterota bacterium
CATTACCAGTCGCTCTATGCCAAACCTCTCTATGCCTGCCAGATCTCCGTTTCCACCCACGGACCCCAGGGGGCGGCTACGCTGGCTACGCCCGATGGTCGGTTGGCCGGTACTACGTTTGCGGACGGCTCGATGTCTGCCTACCCAGGCACCGATCATTGCGGGCCTTACGCTCTGTTCCAGTCGGCTACAGTCTGGGACCATAGCCAATCACAGAACTCTCAGATGAACTTGAAAATCCACCCCAACGCCGTGCACGGGTTAACCGGCTCCAAGAAATTGTTGGAACTGACGCGGGCTTACTTGCGCCGGGGTGCGTTTCACATTCAATACAACATCGTGGATTCTCAGATGCTGCGAGATGCCCAGCTTCACCCCCAAAACTACCGAACGATGATGGTGCGGGTGGCTGGTTTTACCCAGTATTGGGTGGAGATCGGCAAAGCCATCCAAGACGAAGTGATCGCTCGAACCGAATACGAGGCCGTCTAGGAGAGTGTGATGACCAACAAACATAGCGATTGCCGCAATTTCGCTCCGGTAGACGTGGCCAAGGGAATTTGCCATCGGACGAAAGATCTGGTGATAACTGACAGCCTCCTTTGCGAGAACTTCCTTAATCTACCGAAATGCCGGAATTGCCACTTGTTCAAACCGGACCCGACAGAACCGGTCATGGGCCTTTGCCGGGCCGAGAAAGATCAACCATGGACCTATGCTGATCTGGTGGCGATCACCTGTCAGTGGTACGCAGCATCGGAGTGAAGCAACCTGAGCAAAGCCTGCGTGGCCTGATCTTCGACCTGCAGGGTTTTTCCGTTCACGACGGACCCGGCTGCCGCACAGCGGTTTTTTTATCCGGGTGCCCGCTTCGATGTGGCTGGTGCGCCAACCCGGAAGGTTTCGCGTCGCACCAGGAAACCCTGTTCGTGGCATTGCGTTGCCGTCACGGAGATGGTTGTACCGCCTGCTTGACGGTTTGCCCGGCCGCAATCCATGAAACCGGCGACCCTGAAAATCCCTTGCGGTTCGACCGGAAGCTCTGTCAGCTCTGCGCCACGCATCACTGTGTCCAAGCTTGTCCGCAGGATGCACTGCACCGGTCGAGCCGCTGGATTTCCCTGGATGAACTTGTTTCCATCGTCCGTCGCGACCGGCAATATTGGGGGCCACATGGCGGAATTACATTCACCGGAGGAGAACCGTTATTGCAACATCAGTTCGTGCAAAAGGCAGCCAAGATACTGGCAAGTGCTTATGTGCATCTGGCCATCGAGACCAGCGCGCAGGCGGAGGAAGATGTCTTCTTGTCAGTCCTGGCTGATTTTGATTGGGCCTTCATTGACATCAAGCACATGAGCCCCGAGCAACACCAAGCGGGAACGGGAAAGACCAATCAGCGAATCCTGGCCAACTTGGCCGCTCTGGCTCGCTCCCACTGGGCAGGACACCTGCTCGTACGGGTTCCCCTGATCCCCGGTTACAACGACGGAGACAACTTGAGGGCCACTGCTAAGTATCTGCGAGAGTTGGGCTTGTGTGAGGTAAACCTGTTGCCTTTCCATCGTTTGGGAGCATCCAAGTGGAGCCAATTGGGCCTACCCTATCCGTTCCGCGATACCCTGCCACCCTCCGCAGAAGAAATGAAAAAAGCAGCGCTTCCTTTTCTAGCAGAGAAGATCACCTGCTATCTCGGCTCTGATACCCCCTTCTAAGCGAATCCCCGGTCCATGTCTCGCGTTGCCATCCACCGAGTGTGCGCACAAATAACCTACCAGCGGTTTTGGTGAACCAGCTCCTCTTGGCATCGATCCACCGCTGGCCGGTCCCAGGTTGGATCGCCCACGTCCACGGTCGCCGGCGGCCCGATGTGGGTTGGCAGTTGGATGAACCTCCGCGCGGCCTCCACTTCATCCTGTATGGGGTATGACCCGGTCCAAAAGGATCCCAATCCTTCGCGATCGCCTCCAGCGCATCCATCTCTAGCCCAACCTTTCGCCGGAAAACCGTCTCACCCAAACCACGAACAAGGACCAAAACTTCTGCAGTTGTTTTCTGGCTTTATCGTCTATCAGATTCCCCTCGATATCGAAGGCGCTTTCCGCTTGGGAAATCATCACTTCCGGGGTATTCATTAGATGCGTGTTGACTGCGAACAACACGTTGCGCAGGTGCTGTTGGCAGCGCACGGACCCGAAACGACCATTGGAAGCGCCCATGATCCCAACCGGCTTTCCCTTCCAAACATTATCCGTCGGAGGGCGAGTACCCCAATCGATCGCATTCTTGGTCAGTGCCGGGATGGAATGGATGGCAGATCCCCTTCCAGGTCTCCGTTGTAGAAAGGGAGGGAAACCAAATCGAACCCCTCGACCTCTGCTTCCGCCGGAGCCAGAGCCATCATCTGTTGCAACAGCATCCGGTTGAACGATCCCCGGCGCAGGCTGCCGGCGAACGCATGATTCTCAGCTTATCTCTCATCCCAGGCTCCTACTGGACTACAGCCAGCACTTCTTCGATATCGGGCAATTGCGAAAGCGGATAGGTTTTCACCCACAGTACATTGCCCGTTTCATCGATCCAGATGTTAGCCCGATAGGAAAACCCAGAGATTTCGCGAAACAATCCGTAGGCCTGGGCTACTTCCCCATGGGGCCAGAAGTCTGCCAGGAACTGGGTCTTGCTGATAGCCAGGGATTTCGCCCACGCTTTTTTGCAGGGAACCGAGTCGATGCTGATACCAAACGCCACAGCATTGGAACCGGAGAAACGTTCGAAGTTAGCCTCCAACGATTTCATTTGATCGGCACAGACTCCCGTCCAAGCCAAAGGATGAAAAGAAAGCAAAACCTTTTTTCCTTTCAGATTGGAAAGGCGCACTTCCTGGTCGTCCTGGTCGTGCAGGATAAAATCCGGCGCCCGGCTGCCTATGACGATCGGGTTTAAACTTTCCATCGTTTCCTCCTAGAGTAGATTTAAGGTATTTTAACAGGCTGGTTGTTGAGAAAATTTCCATGCTGGGGATGCCGAATGTTGCGTAATTTTGGAATAATATCCCGGTTGATTTGTGTTACTGTGTTTTAAAACGGAAGGAGGACTCAGTCGTCTTGAAAAGCATTAAGGGTTCGGAAACCGAAAAGAATCTCCTCAAGGCTTTTGCTGGGGAGTCCCAAGCACGAAATCGCTACACCTATTTCTCTTCAGTGGCTCGCAAGGATGGATTTGAACAGATCAGCGGCATTTTTTTAGAAACCGCTGACAACGAGAAGGAACACGCCAAAGTCTTCTTTGATTTCCTCGAAGGAGGCGAGGTGGTGATCGAGGCCGGTTATCCTGCAGGCAAGTTGGGAACCACTCTAGAAAACCTATTGGTGTCTGCGGCGGGGGAGCGGTTGGAATGGACCACGCTCTATCAAGGTTTCGCCGAAAAAGCCAGAGAAGAGGGATTTACCGATGTCTATGCCGCATTCAAGCAGATTGCGGAAGTAGAGCAAAAGCATGAGACCCGATACAACAAGCTGATCGCGAACGTACAACAAGGGTCAGTTTTTGTAAAAGACAAAGTCGTCAAGTGGAAATGCCGCAATTGTGGGTACGTGCACGAAGGACCGGAAGCACCCTTGCTTTGTCCCGCATGCAAACACCCCCAAGCTTACTACGAAATATTTACAGAGCCCTATTAGTCGCACGACCTGCAAGTCAAAAAAGCCCACACGAGCGTGGGCTTTTTTGATTGATGCGATCGAGGATTGGGCCGAAGTTAACGATCGCGTTTCTGCAACCGGAAACTAAGAATATATCGAGAGAACGGCAACCAGAAAGAATAGGAACAGTTGGCGAAAAACGAGGAGAAGGGGTCAAGAACTAGAAGGAGACTTCCAGCACAGCCAGCTCCGGTCTGCTGGAGAAACGTCCGTTCAACCCGACTTCGCCCGCACCCTGGGTAATGAATACCGTTCCTTCTTGGCGAGGATAAAAACCTCGATCAAACCGATAGAACAAGTCCCGTAAAAAGCGGGGGAATAATTGACCACCGTGAGTGTGACCGAATAACCAAAGGGCTTTTTTCAGGTAATCCTCGCATTGATCCAAGCCCAGCTGTCGCAGGTACCGCGGCTTGAACACGCCCGGATTGTGGGCAAGGAAGATGAACGGTAGATTCGTGGGAACACCCTGGACGGTCCGGCGGAAATCGGCACGACCGGACCAGAGGTCGTCGATACCAGCCAGAACAAATCGCCCCCGAATCAACACATGTTCGTTGCGTAAGAGCTGCACTCCGTTGATACCCAGAGTAAACTCCAATGGTGCTGAAAGATTAGGGCCAGGGTATCCGTAATCGTGGTTTCCCAAAACGGCATAGACACCATCCGTGGCGTGCAATTGCCGCAGAGGCTCAAAAGTGTCGCGCAGGTGGGCGTGCTCCATCTTGTAGAGAAAGTCTCCCCCGATCAGGATCAGATCGGGTTGTTCCGCATTTACCGCCTCTACGACGTGCTCCAACCAAGCTCTGCCTTTCAATTTTCCCAAGTGCAAATCGGCGAAAAAGGCAATGCGATAAGGCCGTTTCTGATCCTTGGCACCGGGCAGGCTCACCTCCACCCGTTCCACGTGCAAACACATCGTGCTGCGAACCAGGATCAGCAGAAAGGCGGATGCCAGGGAAAACGCAAGAGGGATCATGCCAAACAATTCCAACCCGGAAGTTCCAAGCATTAAGAACGAGGTAAAACAGAATACCAGCGCGAACGCGACGAGACCGTTCGCATGGACAACCCGACGAGGATTTTTCAAGCTGTTAGCTTCCAGGGCATTTTAGGTTTTTCCAACTCACTGGTGAAGGAGCTTACGCGGATCCCTTTCATTGGTCAACTGCCAACGGTTCCTTTCCATTCCCGATCCCTTACAATAGCGAACATGGATGAATCAAGAGAAGTGGATTTCAATCAGGTTTTAGACCGACGCCACACCCAATCCTTGAAATGGGACGGCATGCAAATTCTCTTCCCAGTGACTGATCTATTGCCGATGTGGGTTGCGGATATGGATTTTGCCTCCCCTCCTTGCGTGCTGGAGGCTCTGCAACGAAAGGTCGCGCACGGGGTGTTCGGTTATCCATTTCGCCCCTACTCCTTGCTTACCGCTGTTGCGAGTTGGTTAGGAAATCGCCATCGCTGGGCCATTGAGACAGAATGGTTGGTTTTTGCTCCAGGCGTGATGGCCAGCCTAGCAACGGCCCTGTTGGCCTACACCAAAGTAGGCGACCGGGTTTTGATCCAATCGCCGGTGTACTATCCCTTTTTTCAAGTACTGGAACGCAACGGACGGATGGTGGTGGACAATTCACTCCGACTCGATGGAGAAGGCTATCGGATCGATTTTGCAGACCTAGATCAGAAACTGCCTGGCGCATCGATGATGATCTTTTGCAGTCCGCACAATCCGGTAGGCCGCGTTTGGCGGAGTGAGGAATTAGTCGAGCTGACTCGTCTGTGCGCCAAACACGATGTCCTCCTCTTCTCGGATGAAATTCATTGCGATCTTGTACTGTCGGGGAATCACCATATACCCATCGCCTCCATGGCTAAAGCCGGTCACCGGATCATCACCTGCATGGCTCCCAGCAAGACTTTCAACCTAGCCGGGTTAAGCACATCTTTTTGCGTGATCCCGGACGCGGACCTCCGAGCGAAGTTCCAGCAAACCCTGCAGGCGCTTTTCTTGGATATGCCTAATCTACTAGGAATTGCAGCGGCAGAAGCGGCCTACCGCGATGGTGGGCCATGGCTGGATCAGTTGCTTTCCTACCTAGAAGTAAATCTGCACGCGATCGGGCTGTTTCTGGCAGAGCGCCTGCCCGGTGTTCAATTCATTCCGCCAGAAGCCACTTACCTTGCCTGGTTGGATTTCCGCCTTTTAGGGCGAAGCCAGCAAGAGCTCAACCAACAACTGGTGGAAGCGAAAGTAGCCCTGGACGACGGAATGTTCTTTGGTCGGGGTGGTGAAGGATTCCAACGATTGAACTT